>JANMYI010000603.1:0-8317 GCA_031381955.1 Burkholderiales bacterium | reverse complement strand
GTTGAACAGTTCCATGCCGTTTTCCTGCACCACCAACCGGCGGCGCTGCCGCGGCCATCATGCCATGCAGCCGTCAAGGAAACGAGGCGCTGCCACTTTCCTAGTCGGCCTGGGAGGGCCGGTGCGACGCGACAGTTTTGGGGGCACCCTACACTGCCAGCATGTTCGAACCGCGCCGAATCCGCCATTGCCGCGCCTGCGGCCAGCCCACCGACTACCGCGTGCCCAGCGACGACAACCGCGAGCGCGCCGTGTGCACCGGCTGTGGTGAGATCCACTACGAGAACCCGCTCAACGTGGTGGGCACGGTGCCGGTGTGGGGCAGCCAGGTGCTGCTGTGCCGGCGCAACATCGAGCCGCGTTTCGGCAAGTGGACGCTGCCGGCCGGCTTCATGGAACTGGGCGAAACCACCACCGAGGGCGCGCTGCGTGAAACGGTGGAAGAGGCCGGCGCACGCATCGAGCTGTTAGGGCTTTTTTCCCTGCTCAATGTGGTGCGAGTGGGCCAGGTGCACCTGTTCTACCGCGCCCGGCTGCTGGACACAGCGTTTGAGCCCGGGCCCGAGACCATCGAGGCTCAGCTCTTTCATGAGCACGAGATCCCCTGGGACGAGATCGCCTTTCGCACCGTGCGCGAAACGCTGCTGCGCTTCTTTGAGGATCACCGCAACGGTGCGTTCGGGCTGCATGTCGGCGACATTGGCTAGCAGCGCACCAACGCGAGGCGACCGCGCTTTGACGGCGGGCACGGATGGTGCTTCACTATCTCCAAACAACGGCCCGGCCAATGACCACTCCCCGTTTCGACGAAATGCAAGCCGGCCCCGATTCGGTGCGGGCGCACTACTTTGGGTATCAGCGTTGGCTGGAACGGCAGAGTGTCGAACTGATGGCCGCGCGCCGCGCCGAGGCCGAGCTGATATTTCGCCGCGTGGGCATCACCTTCGCCGTCTATGGCGACAAGGACGAGAACACGGGCAGCGAAGGCACCGAACGCCTGATTCCGTTCGACCTGATTCCGCGCATCATCCCGGCCGATGAATGGGCCAGCCTGCATGCCGGCCTGACCCAGCGCGTGATGGCGTTGAACCGCTTTTTGCACGATGTCTACCATACCCAGGCCATTCTCAAGGCCGGCATCGTGCCCGCCGAGCAGGTGCTGAACAACGCGCAGTTCCGGGGCGAGATGATGAACGTGCCGGTGCCCGGGGACATCTATTCGCACATCGCCGGCGTCGACATCGTGCGCGCCGCGCGGCCTGATGGCGGCGGCACCTACTACGTGCTGGAAGACAACCTGCGCGTACCCAGCGGCGTGAGCTACATGCTCGAAGACCGCAAGATGAGCATGCGCCTGTTCCCCGAACTGTTTGCCGAGCACCGCGTGGCGCCGGTGGCGCACTACCCCGATCTGCTGCTCGACACCCTGCGCGACGTGGCACCGGCCTCGGCCGACGAGCCGCAGGTGGTGCTGCTCACGCCGGGCATGCACAACAGTGCCTACTTCGAGCATGCCTTCCTGGCCCAGCAAATGGGAGTCGAGCTGGTCGAGGGCCAGGATCTGTTCGTGCGCGACCATTTCGTCTACATGCGCACCACGCGCGGGCCGCGCCGGGTCGATGTCATCTACCGCCGCATGGACGACGACTTTCTTGACCCGCAGGTGTTCCGTGCCGACTCCACCCTGGGCTGCGCAGGGCTGGTCGACGCCTACTGCCGCGGCAACGTCACGCTGTGCAATGCCATCGGCACCGGCGTGGCCGACGACAAGTCGATCTACCCCTATGTGCCGCAGATGATCGAGTTCTATCTCGGCGAAAAACCGATCCTGGAAAACGTGCCGACCTGGCAGTGCCGCAAGCCGGCCGAGTTGAGCCATGTGCTGGCGCACCTGGGTGAACTGGTGGTCAAGGAGGTGCATGGCGCCGGCGGCTATGGCATGTTGGTGGGCCCCGCCGCCACGCATGCCGAGATCGAGGCCTTCCGCGCCCGGCTGCTGGCCAACCCGGCCAACTACATCGCGCAGCCCACACTCTCGCTGTCCACCTGCCCCACCTATGTTGAAAGCGGCATTGCGCCGCGCCACATCGATTTGCGGCCATTCGTGTTGTCAGGCAAATCTGCCAACAAGCGCGTGCAGATGGTGCCCGGCGGCTTGACGCGGGTGGCCTTGATCGAGGGCTCGCTGGTGGTCAATTCCTCGCAGGGTGGCGGCACCAAGGACACCTGGGTCCTCGAGGGCTGAAGGAGGGCTGAACGATGCTGTCACGTACCGCAGACCATTTGTTCTGGATGTCGCGCAACATGGAGCGGGCTGAGAACACGGCGCGGATGCTGGATGTGAACTACCAGACCGCGCTGCTGCCGCAGTCGACCGACCGGGCGCAGCAGGGCTGGGCCGGCGTGCTGGGCATCTCGGAGTTGACCCAGGCGTTTCACCAGCAGCATGTGCAGGCCGATGCCCAGAACGTCATGCACTTCATGGTGCGCGACGCCGGCAACCCGTCGTCCATCGTCTCGTGCCTGGCGGCGGCACGCGAGAACGCACGCGCCGTGCGCGGCACCTTGACCACCGAGCTGTGGGAGACCACCAACGCCACCTGGCTCGACTTTTCCAGGCAGTTGCGTGAAGGCAGTTTCGAGCGTGACCCAGCCAGCCTGTTCGAATGGGTGAAGTTCCGTTCGCACTTGTCGCGCGGCGTGGCCGTGGGCACGATGCTGCAAGACGAAGCGCTGCACTTCATTCGCATCGGCACCTTCCTTGAACGCGCTGACAACACGGCGCGGCTGCTTGATGTGGAGTTCCAGGCCCTGGTGGGCAACGAGCCCATCGTGGTCGGTGGCAGCGACGCGCTCGAAGTCGATTTCTATCACTGGTCGGCAGTGCTGCGCTCGGTCTCGGGTTTCGAGATCTACCGCAAGGTGTACCGCAACGTGATCCGCCCAGATCGCGTCGCCGAGTTGCTGATCCTGCGCCCCGACATGCCACGCTCGCTGGCCGCCTGCATGAACGCGCTGGTCGACAACCTCGAGCGCGTGGCCAACGAACAAAGCAGCGAAACCCGGCGCCGCGCCGGGCGCCTGCAAAGCGAGGTGCAATTCGGCCGCATCGATGAAATCCTGGCCGGCGGCCTGCATGCCTTCCTGGCGCACTTCCTCGACCGCATCAACGACATCGGCGCGGGCATCGGTCGCGACTTCCTGGCTGCGCATTGAGCATGGCTCACGTCGCCCCATACCCGCCTTCCTTGAAAGCTTGACTTGTCTATTCATGTTGCCCTGAACCACGTCAGTCACTACCGCTATGACCGGCGGGTCGAGATGTCGCCGCACATCGTGCGCCTGCGTCCGGCGCCGCATTGCCGCACGCCGATCCTGGCGTACTCAATGAAGGTCGAGCCGGCCACGCACTTCGTCAACTGGCAGCAAGACGCCTTTGCCAACCACCTGGCGCGGCTGGTTTTCAACGAGCCCACCACGGAGTTCAAGGTCAGCGTCGATCTGGTGGCCGAGTTGGCGGTCTACAACCCGTTCGACTTCTTCCTTGAGCCGCTGGCAGAGACTTATCCGTTCCGTTATGACGCCGAACAGGCCCAGGAGCTGGCGCCCTACCTGGCCCAGGAAGCCGCCACGCCGGCCTTCGCCACTTGGCTGGCCGGGGTCAGCCGCCAGCCGCGGCGCATGATCGATTTCCTGGTCGACATCAACCAGCGCCTGCAACACGGCATCCGCTACCTCATCCGCCTGGAGCCCGGAGTGCAAACGCCCGAGCAAACGCTGTTGCTGGCCAGCGGCTCGTGCCGCGACAGCGCCTGGCTGCTGGTGCAGGCGCTGCGCCACCTGGGGCTGGCGGCGCGCTTTGTTTCGGGCTACCTGATCCAGCTCAAGGCCGATGTCGCCGCGCTCGACGGCCCCAGCGGCAGCAGCGCCGATTTCACCGACCTGCACGCCTGGTGCGAGGTCTACCTGCCCGGCGCCGGCTGGGTGGGCCTGGACCCGACCTCGGGCCTGTTCGCCGGTGAAGGCCACCTGCCGCTGGCCTGCACGCCGCAACCCACCAGCGCGGCGCCCGTGAGCGGCGCGGTGGACGAATGCGAAGTCGTGTTCGAGCACCACATGTCGGTGGCGCGGGTGTTCGAGTCGCCCCGCGTCACCCTGCCCTACACCGATGTGCAATGGGCCGAGGTGCTGGCCCTGGGCGAGGCTGTCGATCAAGAGCTTGAAGCCGGCGACGTGCGCCTCACCATGGGCGGCGAGCCCACCTTCGTGGCCGTGGACGACCGCGACGCCGCCGAATGGAACACCGACGCACTGGGCCCGACCAAGCGCATGCGTGCGCAAACGCTGGTGCACCGGCTGCGCGAGCGCTATGGCAGCGGCGGCTTCCTGCACTTCGGCCAGGGCAAGTGGTATCCCGGCGAGCAGTTGCCGCGCTGGGCGCTGAGCATTTGCTGGCGCGCCGACGCCCAGCCCTGCTGGAACGACCCGGGCCTGTTTGCCGACGAGCGCGAGGCCCATGCCTACACCGCCGAAGACGCCCAGCGCTTCATCCTCGCGCTGGCCGCCCGCCTGGGGGTGAGCGATCAGCACATCCAGCCCGGCCATGAAGACGCCTGGTACCACCTGTGGCGCGAGCGCAAGCTGCCGTCGAACGTTAACCCGTTCGACTCCAGGCTGGATGACCCGCTGGAACGCGAACGCCTGCGCCGCGTCTTCACCCAGGGCCTGGCCAGCGCCGTCGGCTACGCGCTGCCCCTGAAGGCGCACGACGCCACCACCGCGGCCGGGCCACGCTGGCAGACCGGTGCTTGGTTCCTGCGCGATGAACGCATGCTGCTGGTGCCGGGCGACTCGCCCATGGGCTGGCGCCTGCCGCTCGATTCCTTGCCCTGGGTGGACAGCAACGATCGCGTGCAACCGGTCGACCTCGACCCCTTTGCGCCGCGCGCCGCCCTGCCTGCTGCGGCCGCGCAGCAGGCCCAGCCGGTCGCGCCGGGCCCGGCCGTGATGGCTGAAGCGGCGACGTGCGCACCGCGGCCACATGAATCGGCGGGCTGGGTCACGCGCAGCGCGCTGGTGGTCGAGGTGCGCGACCCCACGCGGGCCAACGGCCCGCCCAAGAGCGATATGGCCAACGGGCCGCCTCAGAAAGAGATGGTCAAGGGGCCGCCCAAGGATGACGGGGCCAACAACCCGCCTCCTAACGAATCAAGAAAGCCACTCGCGCCCGAACCGCCCAGCAGCGTGCTCTACGTCTTCATGCCCCCGCTGGTGCGCCTGGAGGACTACCTCGACCTGGTGGCCGCCATCGAGGCCACGGCCGTGGCGCTGCGCATGAAGCTGGTGCTCGAAGGCTACCCGCCGCCGCGCGACCCGCGGCTGAAGGTCTTGCAGGTCACGCCCGACCCTGGGGTGATCGAAGTCAACATCCACCCCGCGCACAACTGGGCCGATTTGGTCGAGCACACCGAATTCCTGTACGACGCCGCCTGGCGCTCGCGCCTGTCGAGCGAGAAATTCATGCTCGATGGCCGCCACACGGGCACGGGCGGGGGCAACCATGTCGTGCTGGGCGGCGCCACGCCGGCCGACTCGCCCTTCCTGCGCCGGCCCGATGTGCTGGCCAGCCTGCTGGCCTATTGGCACAACCACCCCAGCCTGAGCTACCTGTTCAGCGGCATGTTCATCGGCCCGACCAGCCAGGCCCCGCGGGTGGACGAAGCCCGCAATGACCAGCTCTATGAACTGGAAATCGCGCTGGCAGAAATCGAGCGCGCCGGCGCCCGGCAACGTGACGGCATGGCGCCGTGGATGGTGGACCGGGCGCTGCGCAACATCCTCATCGACGTCACCGGCAACACCCACCGCAGCGAGTTCTGCATCGACAAGCTGTATTCGCCCGACTCCGCCACCGGGCGCCTGGGCCTGCTCGAGCTGCGCGCCTTCGAAATGCCGCCGCATGCGCGCATGAGCATCGTGCAGCAGCTCTTGCTGCGTGCGCTGGTGGCGCGCTTCTGGCAGCAGCCCTACCGCGAAAAGCTGGTGCGCTGGGGCACGGCGCTGCATGACCGTTTCTTGCTGCCGCACTTCATCTGGGCCGACTTCGAAGACGTGCTCGAAGAACTGGTGCGCGCCGGCCATGGCTTCAAGCCGGCCTGGTTTGCACCGCACTTCGAGTTTCGCTTCCCCAAGATCGGTGAGCTGAGCGCGCGCGGCGTGCGCTTGAGCCTGCGCAGCGCGCTCGAGCCCTGGCATGTGATGGGCGAGGAAGGCGCGGCGGGCACCACGGTGCGCCATGTCGATTCGTCGCTGGAGCGGCTGGAGATCCTGGCCACGGGCCTGGTGGATCCGCGCCATGGCGTCACCGTCAACGGCGTGGCCTTGCCCCTGCAAGCCACCGGCCGCGCCGGTGAATACGTGTGCGGTGTGCGCTACCGGGCCTGGCAACCGCCCTCGGCCCTGCACCCGACGATCGGCGTCAGCGCGCCGTTAACCGTTGACGTGATTGATCGCTGGATGCAACGCTCGCTGGGCGGTGGCCAATACCATGTCGCCCACCCGGGCGGCCTGAGCCACAGCAGCTTCCCGGTGAATGCCTACGAGGCCGAAAGCCGGCGCCTGGCGCGCTTCTTCAACTTCGGCCACACGCCCGGCCGCGTCGAATGCCCGCCGGCCGTGCACAGCGCCGAGTTCCCGTTCACGCTTGATCTGCGCACGGCCAGGCGCCCGGCATAGCGGCCGGCATGCAGTGCGCTGGCACGGCGCTGCGGCCTGGTCGAAACAGCGACAAGGCATGATCGCGCCATGCAAAGCAGCTTCCAAACCAGCGCCCGCGCCGACATTGCCGACCCGGGCCTGGTCCAGGGTCAAGGCCAGGGTCAGTTCCAGGGCTTGAGCAATGCCACCCCAAGCTCCCCGGCCCTGGCCGCGCTGGCCGCCCTGAGCGGCACGCCCGGGCACTACAGCGAGTGGCTGGAGGGTTTGGCCGCCGCGGGCACGCTGGCTGGCCGCTGGCAGGCCTTCTTCCAGCTCCTGGGCGACGCTGGCTGGGCCGAACTGGCACAGCGCCAGCGCGTGGCGGCGCAGCGCGTGCACGACGACCTGGCCAGCTACAACATCCACGCCGCGCCGGGTGAAGGCGCACGGCCCTGGCCGTTGGCCCTGCTGCCACTGATCGTGCAGGCCGACGAATGGGCCGTCATCGAGCAAGGCGTGGTGCAGCGCGCGCGCATGCTCGAAGCCACCCTGGCCGACCTGTACGGCCCACAGCAACTGCTGCGCGACGCCCTGTTGCCGGCCTCGCTGGTGTTCGCCCATCCGCATTACCTGCGCGCCATGCACGAGGTGCAGCCGCTGGGCGGCACCCGCCTGCACCTGCTGGCCTTCGATGTGGCGCGCTCGCCCGAGGGCGGTTTTTGCGTGCTCGCGCAGCGCCTGCAGGCACCCATCGGCCTGGGCTACTTGCTGGAAAACCGGCTGATCGTCCGCCCGCAGCTCGACGCCGCCTTCAGCGGGTTGCGCGTGCAGCGCCTGGCCGGGTGCTTCCGTGCCTGGCTTGCCGGCTTGCTGCGCGCCAGCCCGGCCGGCGAGCGCAGCCGCATCGTGCTGCTCACGCCGGGCCCGCTCAACCCGAGCTACTTCGAGCAGGTGTTCCTGGCGCGCTACCTGGGGGTGACGCTGGTGGAAGGCAGCGACCTCACCGTGCGTGCCAACCGCCTGTACCTCAAAACCCTGCACGAGCTGGAGCAGGTGCACGTGGTGCTGCGCCGCATCGACGATGAATGGCTCGACCCGCTTGAGCTGCGCGCAGATTCGGCTCTGGGCATTCCTGGCCTGTTGCAGGCCCTGCGTGCCGGCAACGTGGTGATGGCCAATGCGCCCGGCGCGGGGGTGCTGGAAAGCCCCGGGCTGACTGCCTTCTGGCCGGCCCTGGCCGAGCGCCTGCTGGGCCAGCCGCTCTTGCTGCCGGCGCCCACCAGTTGGTGGTGCGGCGAGGCTTCGGTGTGGCAACGCCAGCGCGTGCGCCTAGCCGATTTCGTCGTCGCCCCCACCTTTCCGAACAGCCGCAACCACGCCGTCGTCGCCGCCTACCTCCCGCCCGACGAGCAGGTTCTCCTGGCTGCGCGCATCGATGCCGACCCGGCCGCCTTCACCCTGCAAGCGCCGCTGCACCCCTCGCAGACCCCGGTCTGGGTCGACGGCCACTTGCAGCCGTGCGCGGCCGTGATGCGTGTCTTTGCGCTGGCCGATGGCCAGGGCGGCTGGCAGGTGCTGCCCGGGGCCAGGGCCCGCTTGGTGGGCGCCGGCGAGCCGGCGC
>JANMYI010000590.1:0-10626 GCA_031381955.1 Burkholderiales bacterium | reverse complement strand
TCGAACGGCCCGTCGCTGCCGCGCGCTGCATCGACCGTTAGCGCGCCGATCACCAGCGCGGCTTCCAGCACCGGCTCGAAGCTGAACAAGGCGTGCAGCGCCAGCGCGGTGGAGACTTGCGTGCCATTGATCAACGCCAGGCCTTCCTTGGCCTGGAGCGTGAGCGGCGCGATGCCCGCGGCGGCCAACACGGCTGCGGCACCCTGGCGTTCGCCCGCGACCAGGAATTCACTCTCGCCGATCAGGGCCAGGCTCAGGTGCGCCAGCGGCGCCAGGTCACCCGACGCGCCCACCGAGCCCTGGCCCGGCACATACGGCACCAGGCCGGCGTTGTGCACCGCCAGCAGGGTGTCGATGACTTCAAGCCGCACCCCACTGGCCCCGCGCGCCAGCGAACCCGCCTTCAGCGCCAGCACCAAACGCACGACTGCAGCGGACAACGGCGCGCCCACCCCCACGCTGTGCGAACGGATCAGGTTGAGTTGCAGGGTGGCCAGGTCGGCCGCGCTGATTCGCGTGGACGCCAGCTTGCCAAAGCCCGTGTTCACGCCGTATACCGGCGCGCGGCCGGCCGCGGCGCGCTGCACCACGGCGGCGCTGGCGTGGATGACGGGCAGGGCTTGGGTGTCGAGCCGCAAGGCTTGGCAGGCGGTGTGCAGGGCTTGCAAGTCGTCGAGGCTCAGGGTGCCGGGGTGAAGCAGCATCGGCTAGTCCTTCGCATACGGGCCAAGGAATCGCTGGCCATTGAAGTGAATGAGGTGAGACGGCGAATTCGCCACCCAGACTTCAGTCTCCCAAGCGATGGCACCAAGATACCGCGCCATGATTGCGCGATCTGGAAATGCTGTGACGTAGACCAAGCCAGCGCTCGAACCCGCGAACTGTCTGGCAAGCTCGGCATGCCGCTTGCCGTCGACAGGCCCGTGACTGGTCACCGCTTCGATCAATAGCAACCAGTTTCTGGCGGCGAAGTGCAGGGCAACGTCAGGCATCTTGCCGTGTGCGTCAACATTCACGCCGAGCGCTGCGAGAAGTTCCTCGTTGAAGTAGCCCCACTTCTCACCCGTGTCACCCAGATAAACAAGTGAGCTGCCTGGCGCGAATCTCGGCGCAAATTCTTCGACGATGGCGCGAATCAGGTCGCTGTGCCGCCCTGGACTCAGGTTGATTACCGCTCCCGGACTGACGGCGACAGAGAGCTTGGCCTGGTTTCGATCATTGGCATATCTCGCGACCAACGAGCCCTTGCTCGTCAGAAACACACCCAGCTGATCGCGCCACTCGCTCTGCCCAAAATGGCGCAATAACGCTAGCGCATCGGGGGACATTTGGTAGACCGCTTTAGGACTGTTCACGGCGCGCTGCGGATCATCGGGGTTGTACATGGCGATGCCGGCTGCCACGAACTGGTGCATCGTCTGGCGTCTGAAATTCTCGCGTGTGTTGGGCGCGTATTCCTTTTGGTAGTGTTGCCGTGCCCATTCCATGATTGGGGTGATGCCGAAGAGCGGCGCGCTTGCGTCCCGCCAAAGTTTCTCAGGGCTCAGATTCAGTAGCGCCAGCAGGCACAGTGCCGACCGCTCGTTGAGCTGGGCTCGCGGCAAGCCCAGTGCCTCGAGCACCTTAACTGCCTCATTGATGCGACGCTGCGCACGAGTCGTCATTTCAGAGCAGCCGCTAATTGGGCGTCTATTTCAGGCTGACCAGCTTCTCGCCCCAAACTCTTGACCCAAACGCCCAACTGACACAACGCTTGACGGCTGGGGTACTTCATCAGCTTGAGATCAGTCGCGTTGACCTGGGTGTGGCCGTTGAAGCGACGAAATGCCTCGTCCACAGCTTTTGAATTCAGGAACGCGGCCAAGCCTCTGGCCAATACTTCATCAAGCCCGCGGCGACCTTGATGGAACACGTTTAAATGGTTCTCAAAGGCCAGTTGCTTGGCGCCGTTGAACTGGCCGGGATCGACCACATTGGCCACGACTCGGCGTCGTTCCTCCTTCGAGGAAAAACGCCTGACCACGCAGTAGTAACCGTTCGGATACAGCCACTTTTGAGATTCTTCATTGACCGCAATCGCGTTGGCCTTTTTGAAATCAACTATGGGCCAGCGCAATCCGTCCTTGTCGAAGTGGCCGGGATATAGCAAGGGCGCCGTGGCAGAGCCAGGCATTGCGCGCAAGTGCGGCGCCAATCGAAAGTCGACCACGGGCCCGGTGGAAACCTGCACACCCACGTCAACCAGACTGCAGCGCACTTCATTCAGATCCTCCAGTGCGCCACGCTCGGCGGTCTTCGGAACATGAATGAAGCGCTCAGCGTCATCGGGAAAGACAATTCGCTCGAAGGCATGACGGTGAACCGCCAAATCTTCGAAGCGGTCGTCGGTGGATGTCGACACGACAACTTCTTGCTGAACGCCGGCACGCTCCAAATGAATGATTACGTTTTCCTGCAGCACACGGTCGTCCTTGAATGCCGTGTTGCGCGAATCGAAGAGATGAAGTCGACGCAAGGCAGCCCGATTCAGTAGCAGCTCACGGAACGGTCGGTAGTAAGGGCCATTACAAAAGCTGCGCGGAATGATTGCGACGAGCTGCCCACCCGGCTCCATCAACTCCAATGCCAATGCGACAAACGCTGAGTAAAGGTTGCCGGCCTCGATGCCAGCCTGACGCAGCAATAGCCTGTGCGTGGAGGCGCCGTTTATCTTCTTGTACGGTGGGTTCAGGATGGCATGCGTAAAGCGTTCGGTCGATTTAAACTGAATACGGTTGACAGCCTCTTCGATAAAGTCGCCACCGGTCACCGCGAAGCTGCACGGCCATGATGTGGCGGCCTGCGCCAATGTTGCAACCAAGCTGTCATGAATGCTGTCGTCTTGTTCAAACGCCTCAACGCGCAGACTGCGCAGTCCCATGGCGGCGGCTTGCTCCACGAACGCGACCCCGAGCGAGCCGATGCCGGCGCCGGCATCCAGCAAGCGCGCGTTGCAATGCGGAGCCGGCACAAACAGACTGGCCATGAAGCGCGCAGTGCTGGCCGGCGTGAAAAATTGACCCAGCGCGGATTTGCGGCTGGCTGCCGTGCGCCCGGCGACTGATCGACGTGTCTCTTCAAGGGTGCTGAACACAGGGCAGTTCCACGCGGCAGGCTCCAGTTGCTACCCGCATTGTCTCAAGCCCCCAACATCGGCAAATTCAACCCCTGCTCGCGCGCGCAGGCCACGGCATCGGCATAGCCCGCATCGGCATGCCGCATCACCCCCGTGGCCGGGTCGTTCCACAGCACGCGCTCGATGCGCCGGGCCGCGGTGTCGGTGCCGTCGCACACCACCACCATGCCGGCATGCTGCGAATAGCCCATGCCCACGCCGCCGCCATGGTGCAGGCTGACCCATGTTGCACCGCTGGCGGTGTTGAGCAAGGCGTTGAGCAAAGGCCAGTCGCTGACGGCATCACTGCCGTCAAGCATGCTTTCGGTCTCGCGGTTGGGGCTGGCCACCGAGCCTGAATCGAGGTGGTCACGGCCGATCACGATGGGCGCCTTGAGCTCGCCGCTCTTCACCATCGCGTTGAACGCCAGGCCCGCGCGGTGGCGCTCGCCCAGACCGATCCAGCAGATGCGCGCGGGCAGGCCCTGGAAGGCGATGCGCTCGGCGGCCATGTTGAGCCAGCGGTGCAGATGGGCGTCTTGCGGGAACAACTCTTTCATCTTCGCGTCGGTCTTGAAGATGTCTTGCGGATCGCCTGACAGGGCGACCCAGCGAAACGGCCCCTTGCCACGGCAAAACAGCGGGCGAATGTAGGCCGGCACGAAGCCGGGGAAGGCGAAGGCGTCGGCCACGCCGGCATCGAAGGCCACCTGGCGGATGTTGTTGCCGTAGTCCACCGTGGGCACGCCCTGGGCCTGGAAGGCCAGCATGGCACGCACATGCGCCACGCAGCTTTGCGCGGCGGCGCTGCGCAACTCGGCATGCTCGGCCGCATCGGCCTGCGCTAGCTGCCAGCGTGCCACGCTCCAGCCCACCGGCAGGTAGCCGTTGATGAGATCGTGGGCCGAGGTCTGGTCGGTCACCAGGTCGGGCCTCACCCCGCGCTGGATGAGTTCAGGCAGCACTTCAGCGGCATTGCCCAGCAGGCCCACCGACACCGCGCGCCCGGCCGTGGTGTGGCGCTGGATGCGCGCCAGCGCATCGTCAAGATCGCTGGCCTGCTCATCCAGGTAGCGCGAGCGCAGGCGAAAGTCGAGGCGCGTTTGCTGGCACTCGATGTTGAGCGAACAAAAGCCCGCGAAGCTGGCCGCCAGCGGCTGGGCACCGCCCATGCCGCCCAAGCCGGCGGTTAATATCCACTTGCTGGTGGCTCCTCCATGCGCCCGAGCGCCGTGCCGCCCCAAGCCGGGCGCAGCCCCCTCGGGGGGCCGTTCACCGTACCCCGTGAATGAGGGGTGGTCAGGAAAATGCTGCCGTGCAGCTTCAACAAAAGTCTCGTAAGTGCCTTGGATGATGCCCTGGCTGCCGATGTAGATCCAGCTGCCCGCCGTCATCTGGCCATACATCATCAGGCCCTTGCGGTCGAGCTCGTTGAAGTGTTCCCAGGTGGCCCATTTGGGCACCAGGTTTGAGTTGGCCAGCAGCACGCGCGGTGCATCGGCATGCGTGCGAAACACGCCCACTGGTTTGCCGCTCTGTATGAGCAAGGTTTCATCTGCGCGCAGTTCACGCAGTGCATGCAAGATGGCTTCGAAGCAAGCCCAGTTGCGCGCGGCCTTGCCGATGCCGCCGTACACCACCAGCGCGGCCGGGTTCTCGGCCACCTCGGGGTCCAGATTGTTTTGCAACATTCTGTAAGCGGCCTCAATCTGCCAGTTATGACATGACAATGCATCGCCAATCGGGCTTTTGACGATTCGCGGCTGTGCGGCGAGTTGTCCTGTTGAAAGATCGGTCATGTGTCACTCCCGGCCAACAAGTTGTCGGCTCAAGCTCAATGTACTTGTCTAGACAATGAGGCGCAAGTAGCATCACCCCATGGCAGTTTCTCACCCGTACGAACGCGTCAAGCTGTTCCTGAAAAAGGGCCTTGAAAAAGGCCGTTGGCCCCCCGGCAAGCTGATGCCCTCTGAGGCAGAACTGGTGCATCAATTCAGCGTCAGCCGCATGACGGTGAACCGCGCCATCCGCGACCTGCAAAACGAAGGCCTGGTGAATCGCACACAGGGGCTGGGCACCTTCGCTGCGCCGCGGCACAAGCTGGCCTCCACCCTGACCATTCGCGACCTGCACGACGAGATCACCGACCGTGGCCGCGCCCACCAGGCCCGCGTGCACCTGGCGCGCGAAGAATCGGCCGGCACCCGCCTGGCCGCGCAGTTGGGCCTGGCCAAAGGCGACACGGTCTTCCACACCCTGGTGGTGCACTTTGAAGACGGCGTGCCGTTGCAGTCGGAAGACCGCTTCGTCAACCCCGCCTTCGCGCCCGACTACCTGGAGGTCGACTTCACCGCCACCACGCCCACCAGTTACTTGCTGAAGGTGGCGCCGTACTGGGAGGCGCAGTACTCCATCGAGGCCAGCCTGCCCACGGCGCAAGAGGCGTTCTTGCTGCGCATCCAGCGCACCGACCCCTGCCTCATCGTCACCCGCCGCACGGCGGCGCGCAACCTGCCCATCACCCTGGCGCGGCTGGTGCATCCCGGCACCCGCTACATTCTGCGCGGTGCGTTCAAGCCTTGACGACCGAATCACGCCGCAGCTGATCGAGCAGTACGCCCGCAACGGCGCGGTGTGCGTGCGCGGCCTGCTCAACCCCGCGCAAATTGCGCGGCTGCGCGAAGGCATTGATGCCAACCTGGCTGCGCCCAGCCCGCGCGCCAAGGTGGCCAGCCCCAGCGGCGAGCCCGGCCTGTTCATTGAAGACTTCTGCAACTGGCAGCACAACGCGGCGTACCGCGAGGTGTTGTTCGACAGCGGCCTGGCCGCCGCGGCCGGGGCGCTCACCAAGAGCCGGCGCATCCGCCTGTACCACGACCACATGCTCACCAAGGAGCCCGGCACGCGCCAGCGCACGCCCTGGCACCAGGATCAGCCGTACTACAACATCAGCGGCCAGCAGCAATGCAGCATGTGGATTGCGGTGGATGCGGTGCGGCGCCATTCCACGCTCGAATTCGTGGCCGGCTCGCACCGCGGGCCCTGGCTCATGCCGCGCAGCTTCCTGGATCAGCAGGCCAGGTGGTTCCCAGAAGGCAGCCTGGCTGACCTGCCCGACATCGAAGCACAGCGCGGCCAGCACCGCATCCTGGGTTGGGCGCTGGAGCCGGGCGACGTGGTGTGCTTCCACATGCTGGCCCTGCACGCCGCGGCGGGGGTCGATGGTGATGTGCGCCGGCGGGTGTTTTCGGCGCGCTTCATCGGCGATGATGTGCGCAATGCGCCACGGGCCTGGACGACATCGCCCGAATTTCCGGGCCTGGTTGATGAGTTGCCCGCGGGCGCCGAAATGGATCACCCCTTGTTCCCCGTGCTGTGGGCTCTGGAGCACCCGCTGGGGCGCGCCGGATTCATTCACAGGCCCTAACATGACCCTGCATGTGATCGATGCCAGCCGCATCGAACCCACCCCCTGGCGCAATGGCGGCGGCACGGCGCGCACCCTGCTCACCTGGCCGAACGCCGACGCGCTGCGCGTGCATGTGGCGCTGGCGCACATCGGGCGTGATGTGGCGTTTTCAGATTACGCCGGCATGCAGCGCTGGTTCATTTCGCTCAATGAACAGCCTGTGCTGCTCAAGCACCGCCAGCACCAGGCGGTGCTGAATGTCGACAGTCCACCGTATGAATTCGACGGCGGCGACGCCCCGTATTGCGAGTTGCTTGAAGGCCCGATCGACGATGTCAGCTTCATGGTGCCGCGCGCCCATGGCGCGGCCCGCGCCATTCGGGCGGAGGAAGACGCCGAGTTTGCCCAGCCCGGCAGCTGGCGCGGTGCCTACACCATGCAGGCCGCAACGCTGTGGGTCGACGGCCTGCAAGTCGCCACCCTGCCCGCGCACAGCCTGGCCTGGAGCGCCGAGCCGCGCCCCGGCCGCTGGCAACTGCGCGGCGCCGGTGCACCGCTGCGCGCCTGGTGGCTGCACTATCGTGATCAAAACCGCGAACAGGCCAGCGCATGAAGACCCTGTGGCGCAATGCCCGCCTGTGCACGCTGGCCGGCGCCGGCGGCTGGGGCTTGATCGACGACGCCGCCTTGCTGGTTGACGGCGAGCACATCGCCTGGCTGGGCCCGCAAACGCAATTGCCGGCGGGCCTGGTGGCGGATCAAACACATGACTTGAGCGGCGCGCTGGTCACGCCGGGCCTGGTCGATTGCCACACCCATTTGGTCTACGGCGGCCAGCGCGCGAACGAGTTCGAACTGCGCCTGCAGGGGGCGAGTTATGAAGACATCGCCCGCGCCGGCGGTGGCATCCGCGCCACCGTGGCCGCCACGCGCGCGGCCAGCGAGCAAGCCTTGTTTGAGGACGCGGCGGCGCGGGCGCGGGCGTTCATGGCCGAAGGCGCAACCACGCTGGAAGTGAAGTCCGGCTACGGCCTGAGCGCTGAACACGAGGCGCGTTGCCTGCGCGTGGCCCGGCGCCTGGGCGCTGAGTTGCCGCTCACCGTGCGCACCACCGCCCTGCCCGCCCACGCCCTGCCGCCTGAATTTGCCGGCCGGGCTGACGACTACATCACCGCGGCCTGCGGCTGGCTGGCCGAATGGCAGGCGCAAGGCCTGGTCGATGCGGTGGATGCGTTTTGCGACACCATCGGCTTCACGCTTGAACAAACGCGGCGCATGTTCACCGCCGCACACAAGCTTGGTCTGCCCGTCAAGCTGCATGCCGAACAGTTGAGCGACAGCGGCGGCGCGCAGTTGGCCGCCGGCTTCCAGGCCTTGTCTTGCGACCACCTCGAACATCTGTCGCCGGCCGGCGTGGCCGCCATGCGCGCGGCCGGCAGCGTGGCGGTGCTGTTGCCCGGGGCGTTTTACTTTCTGCGCGAAACCAAGCTGCCCCCGGTGCAGGCCTTGCGCGAAGCCGGCGTGCCCATCGCCATCGCCAGTGACCACAACCCGGGCTCAGCACCCGGCTTGTCTTTGCTGCTGATGCTGAACATGGCCTGCACGCTGTTTCGCATGACGCCTGAAGAAGTGCTGCGTGGCGTCACGGTCAACGGCGCGCGCGCGCTGGGCCTGCACGACCGTGGCCGCCTGGCCGTGGGGCAACGCGCCGACCTCGCGGTGTTCGAGTTGAACCACCCCAACGAGCTGTCCTATTGGTTTGCCCGCAACCCCTGCTTGCGCGTGGTGTGCGGCGGCGTGGAGCGCGGCGCAATGCGTCGCACGCAGGTTCACCAGTGAGCGAGCCCACGTTCCGGCTGCACCGTGGCAGCACACCCCTGCTGCTGAGCCTGCCGCATTGCGGTGAAGCCTTGCCTGAATGGTTAACTGAGCGCCTGGTGCCGCGCGCCGCTCAGGTGGAAGACACCGACTGGCACCTGGCACGCCTGTACGGCTTCGCGCAGAAACTGGGCGCCAGCGTCATCACGCCGGTGTACAGCCGCTACCTGGTTGACCTGAACCGCCCGGCCGACAACCAGCCGATGTACCCGGGCGCGAACAACACCGAGCTGTGCCCCACGCGCTTTTTCACCGGCGAGAGCCTCTACTTGCCCGGCCAGGCGCCAGATGCGGCTGAGGTGCAGCGGCGCGTGCAGCGCTATTGGCAGCCCTACCACGACGCCTTGCGCGGCGAGCTGGCATGCCTGAAGCACCAGCACGGCCATGCGGTGCTGTTTGACGGCCACAGCATCAAGTCTGAATTGCCGTGGCTGTTCGAAGGCCGGCTGCCCGACCTGAACCTGGGCACGGCCAATGGTGCGGCCTGCGCGCCCAGCCTGCGCGCCGCGCTAACCGATGTGTTGAGTGGCCAGCATGCTTTCACGCACGTGGTGGACGGCCGCTTCAAGGGCGGCCACATCACCCGCCACCATGGCCGCCCACATGAAGGCGTGCATGCGGTGCAGCTCGAAATGTGCTGGCGCTGCTACATGCGCGAAGAGCCACCCTTGGCCTGGGACGAGGCGCGCGCGGCGCCGGTGCATCCTCTGCTGCGCCGGCTGTTCCAGACCCTGCTGGCCTGGAAGCCTGAATGACCGCGGCGCTGTATTGGGCGCCGCTAGCCTGGCTGGCTAACGGTTGGCATGAGTCGGTGCTGCTGCGAGCAGGTGCCGATGGCCTGTGGGCCGAAGTGACGCCCGGCGTGGCCGCACCGCCCCAGGCCACGCTGCTTACCGGCCCGGTGCTGCCGGGGCTGGTGAATGCCCACAGCCACGCCTTCCAGCGCGCCTTTGCGGGCTTGAGCGAACGCCGAGAGAGTGGCGACGATGATTTCTGGAGTTGGCGCGAACGCATGTATGGCGTTGCCGGGCGCATCGGCCCGGCAGCGCTGCGCGCCATCGCTGCCCAGCTTTACGCCGAGCTGCTGGCCGGCGGCTACACGCAGGTGTGCGAGTTCCACTATCTTCAGCATCGTCAAGACGGCACGCCTTACGACGACCCGCTCACCCTGAGCTGGGCGCTGGCCGATGCCGCGGCGCAAGCCGGCATTGGCCTGACCCTGCTGCCCGTGCTGTACGAACGCGCCGGCTTCACACAGCCCGCGCTGCGTGCCGAACAGCGCCGTTTTGCCGCCGATGCGGCAGCGTTGCGCCGGCTGCACGCCGGCATCACGGTGGCGCAGCGGCCGCGGGTGAATGCTGGCGTGGCGGTGCATTCCTTGCGCGCGGCGCGGCCCGAGTCGATCACCGAACTCACACGCAATCTTGGCGATGTGCCCATCCACATTCACGTGGCCGAGCAAACCGCCGAGGTGGACGACTGCTTGAAGGCCACCGGTTGCCGCCCACTTGAATGGTTAACCCGCCATGCAAGCCTGGACGCGCGCTGGCAACTCGTGCACGCCACCCACAGCACGCCGGCGGAAATTGCCGCCGTGGCGCGCAGCGGCGCCGGCGTGGTGCTGTGCCCCAGCACCGAGGCCAATTTGGGCGACGGCCTGTGCGACCTGCCCGGCTGGCTCGATGCCGGCGTGCCGCTGGCGCTGGGCTCAGACAGCCAGGCCACGCGCGACTGGGCTGAAGAGATGCGCCTGCTCGAATACGGCCAACGCCTGGCGCGGCGGCAGCGCAACATCGCCGCCAGTGCAGTCGAACCGGCCGCGGCGGCGCGCCTGTTCAAACGGGTGTTAGCGGGCGGCGGCCGGGCGGCCGGGTTTGCGCATTGGGGCTTGCAGCCTGGCGCGCGGGCCGACCTGCTGGTGGCCGATGCTCAAGCCGCGCCGCTGCTCGGTGTGCCGGCCACGCACCTGCTCGACGCGATGGTTTTTTCCAGCCCTGCGCGCCTGTGGCGCGAGGTGATGGTGGCCGGGCGTTGGGTGGTGCGAGACCATGCCAGCGTGGCCGGGCCTGAAGCGGCCAGCAACTTCAAGCAGGCCATGCATGACTTGTGGGGCCGGTAGCGGCCTCACAGATTTCGATCCTCAGCCCGGCAGGCCTGAGTCACGCCGGCGGCGCGCCACGAAACC
>JANMYI010000579.1:0-5048 GCA_031381955.1 Burkholderiales bacterium | reverse complement strand
CTTCGGCCAGGCCGCATTCTTCGGCATCGGCGCGTATGCGGCGGTGTTGCTCTCGCCCGCCAACGAGAGCGCCGCGCTGTGGTGGCTGCTGCCGGCCAGCATCGTGGCCGCGGCGTTGTATGCGCTGGCGGTGGGGGCGCTGTCGCTGCGCACCAAGGGCGTGTACTTCATCATGGTGACGCTGGCCTTTGCGCAGATGGCCTACTACGTGGTGCACGACACCCCGCTGGGCGGCGGCACCGACGGCATCTACCTCAACGCCAAACCCATGCTGGGCGCACTCGATCTTGACAAAGGCGGCGTGATGTACGGCTTCACCCTGGCCTGCCTGGCCGCGGTGTTTGGCTTGCTCTACCTGGTGCAGCGCTCACGCTTCGGCCGCGCGCTGGCCGGCATTCGCGTGAACGAGCAGCGCATGCGCGCCACCGGCTTTTCAACCTACCCCTACAAGCTGGCGGCGTTCACGCTGTCGGGCGGTATCGCCGGTTTGGCCGGCTTTCTGTTCGCGGTGAAAGATGGTTTCGTCAACCCTGAATTGATGAGTTGGCACTTCTCGGGCGCGGTGTTGATCATGATCATCCTGGGCGGCATCGGCCACCTGCGCGGCGCCTTGATCGGGGCCTTCGCCTTTGCGCTGCTGCAGGAGTTGTTCAAGTCAGAAGCCATCTTCGGCGCCTTCGCCAAGCACTGGAACCTGGGCCTGGGCCTGACCATCATCGCCAGCGTGGCCCTGCTGCCGCGCGGACTGGTGGGCGTGCCCGGGCAACTGCGCGAACGCCTGCTCGGGCGTGGCGCCAGCACACAAGCCAACAAACAAGCGGAGGCCGCTGATGAAAGCGCCTGACACGCTGCTGCGCGGCACCAACATCACCCGCCGCTGGGGCGGCCTGGTGGCGGTGAACAAGGTCTCGATTGAACTTCAACGCGGCAGCGTGCATGCCGTGATCGGCACCAACGGCGCCGGCAAGTCCACCTTGATCAACATCCTGTCCGGCGAAACCCCGCCCTCCGAAGGCCAGGTTGAATTGCTGGGGCAAGACGTCACTGCCTGGTCGCAACCCAAGCGCGCCCGCGCCGGCCTGGGCCGCAGCTACCAGCGCAACACCATCTACCCCACGTTCAGCGTGTTTGAAAACTGCCGCCTCGCGGCGCAGGCGCGCACGCAAAAACCCTGGGCCTTCTGGGCCTCAGCGCAGGCCTGTGAAGCCAGCACCGGCGCCGCACGTGAAGCCGCCGCCCATGCTGGCTTAAGTGAAGCGTTAGACCGCGAAGCCGGCTCGCTGTCGCACGGCCAGAAGCGCCAGCTCGAAATTGCGATGTGCCTGGCCACGGCGCCGCAGGTGCTGCTGCTCGATGAACCGTTAGCCGGCATGGGTGCCGAAGAAACCGACCGCATGCTGGCGCTGCTGAGCGAGCTGCGCGCGCGCCATGCCATCCTGCTGGTGGAGCACGACATGGACGCCGTGTTCCGCATTGCCGACCGCATCACCGTGATGGTCAACGGCGAAGTCATTGCCTGCGACACGCCGGCCGCAGTGCGCAGCAGCCCGGCCGTGCAAACCGCGTACCTGGGTGGGCATTGACATGACAACAGCCAAGGAATTGATTGTCGACGCCCACGGCATCCATGCCTGGTACGGCTCCAGCCATGTGCTGCATGGCATCGACCTGCAAATCGAAAGCGGCCAGACCGTGGGCCTGCTCGGGCGCAACGGCATGGGCAAGAGCACGCTCATTCGCAGCCTGCTGGGCCATGTGGCGCAGCGCGATGGCCGCATCAACCTGTTCGGGCAAGACATGTCGCGCGCCAGGCCGCACCAGGTGGCGCGCGCGGGCGTGGCCTACGTGCCCGAAGGGCGTGGCGTGTTCCCCAATCTGTCGGTGAAGGAAAACCTGGTCATGGCCGCGCGGCCGGGCCGCAACGGGCGCAATGAGTGGCGCTACGAGCGCGTGCTCGACACCTTCCCGCGGCTGCGCGAACGGCTCACCAACCTGGGCGCGCAGCTCTCGGGCGGTGAACAGCAGATGCTTTCGATTGGCCGCGCGCTCATGACCAACCCCGAATTGATCATCCTCGATGAAGCCACCGAAGGGCTGGCGCCGCTGATCGTGGCCGACATCTGGCGGGTGATCGGCAGCATTCGCGCCACCGGCATTGCCACGCTCATCGTCGACCGCGACTACCGCCGCGTGCTGGCGCAGTCTGACCATGCCCTGGTGCTGCAGAAGGGCCGCGTGGTGCTGGCCGGCGCGTCGGAGGATTTGTTGGCCACCACTGAACTCGCCACGTATCTTGGTGTTTGATTGTTCTGAATCGTTAACCACTCTGACTGGAAACATCCCATGTTGAGCTATCAAGTTGAAGCCTTCGGCAAGCCGCTGACCCAGGTCATTCGCGAAACGCCGCAGCCCCAGGGCACGGAAGTGGTGCTGAAAATCGGCAGCTGCGGCGTGTGCCACAGCGACGTACACCTGCACGACGGCTATTTCGATCTCGGCGGCGGCACCAAGCTCGACATGACCCGCGCCCTGCAGCCGCCGCGCACCCTGGGCCACGAAATTGCCGGCGTGGTGGTGGCCGTGGGCCCCGACGCGCAAGGCGTGAAGGCGGGTGATGCACGCGTGGTCTTCCCCTGGATCGGCTGCGGCAAGTGCACGCTGTGCCTGGCCGGCGACGAACACCTGTGCAACCAGCCGCAGGCCCTGGGCATCCACCGCGACGGCGGCTTTGCCAGCCATGTGGTGGTGCCGCACCCGCGCGTGCTGCTTGACTTCGCGCCCGTGCCCGAGGCGCAAGCCTGCACCATCGCCTGCTCGGGCCTCACCGCGTACAGCGCGCTGAAGAAAGTGGGCCGCATCAGCGAGAAAGATCCGCTCATGATCATCGGTGCCGGTGGCGTGGGCCTGTCGGGCATTCGCCTGGCGCGCGAGATGTTCAAGGTGGCCCCCATCGTCATCGAGATCGACCAGAGCAAATGGGACATGGCGCGCGAAGCCGGCGCCGGTGAGTGCATCGACCCCACGGCCGAGGGCGCGTTGAAAGCCCTGGTCAAGGCCACCGGCGGCGGCGTGGCGGCGGCGGTGGATTTCGTCGGTGCCGGGCCTACCTTCGCCTTCGGCTTTGGCGCGCTGCGCAAGGGCGGCAGGCTGGTCTGCGTGGGCCTGTTCGGCGGCGCCACGCCCATCGTGCCGGCCATGGTCTCGATGAAGGCGGTGAGCGTGATCGGCTCCTACGTCGGCAGCCTGGCCGAGATGCAGGAACTGCTGGCCATTGCGCGCAGTGGCCGCCTGCCCGCCATGCCCGTGACCACACAGCCGCTGGCCCAGGCCACGCAGGCGCTGGAAGACCTGCGCGCCGGGCGCATCCGCGGCCGCACCATCCTGCAACCTTGAACGATGGGGCTCAAATGACTGAACCAAGCGTTGACCTGAGCAAACTCAACCCGCTGGCAATGTGGCGGGAATGGGTGGCCAAGAGCGAAGCGCAGTGGAGCGAAGCCGCTGCCACCTTGATGAAGGATCCACGCGCCGGCGGCCCGCTGACCAAGCAGGTGGAAGAAGCCCGCCTGGCACAGCGCATGTTTGGCGAAATGGCGCAAGCTTCGCTGGCGCTGGTGAACCTGCCTTCGCGCACCGACCTGGAAGGCCTGGATGAACGCCTGGGCCGCCTGGAGGACGGCCTGGCGACTGTGAGCGCCGAACTCGTGCGCTTGCGCGAAGCGCTTGCTGCGCAGGGCGCGCCCGCCCTGGCTGCGGCCAAGCCGGTGCGCACGCGCAAGGCACCCGCGGCCCAGCTTGCCAAGCCCGCCAAACCGAAGGCCTGATGCCATGGCCGCCGTGAAGAAACCCGGCCTGGGCAACCCGCTGCAGCACGCCCTGGCCCGCATGGGCCTGGAGCTGCCCGACCACGCTGCGTTGGCCGGCCCGCTGGGCGTGACGCCACGCGAAACCGTGCTCAGCATTGGCACGCTCAAGCTGCACCACTACAAGCCGCTGGTGGACAGTGTTTACCGCGTGCCGGTCTTGATCGTCACCTCGTTGGTTAACCAGCCCTACATCCTCGATCTGGTGCCGGGCCAGAGCATGGTCGAATTCCTGCTGCGCCAGGGCTACGACCTGTACCTGGTCGAATGGGGCCGGCCACGCCGCGAGCATGCCGCGCTCACGCTGGAAGACCATGTTCAAGACCGATTGCCGCAGTGCGTGCAGCGCGTGCTGGAACTCAGCGGCGAGGGTGAGCTGTCCATCATCGGCTACTGCGTGGGCGGGCTGCTGTCGGTGCTCTATGCCGCGCTGCACCCCAAGGCGCCGCTGAAAAACCTGGTGTGCATGGCTGCGCCGGTGAACAGCGACGGGCTGGTCTCGCTGAAGGCCTGGATGGGCGAAGGCTTTGATGAGAACGCCTTGCTTGAACAATATGGCAACGTTCCAGGTGACTGGGTGCAAAACGCGCTGCGCGCGCTGAAGCCCTTTGCCAAACTGGGCGGTGCGATGAGCCTGCTGAACAACGCCGGCAACCCCGAAGTGGTGACCAGCCACTTGCGCATGGGCAAGTGGGAAACCGACAACCTGCCCTTCCCCGGCGGCGTGTTCCGCCAGATGGTGCGCGACTTCCTGCGCGGCAACTTGCTGGTCAAAGGCGAGTGGCAAATCGGCGGCAAGCGGGCCAGCCTGGGTGCGATCCGCATGCCCTTGCTGCACCTGCTGGCGCAGGAAGACCACATCACGCCCTATGCCTCGGCGCAAGATCTGGTGGCTCTGGCGGGCAGCCGCGACAAGCTCGAACTCATCATGAAGGGCGGCCACGTTGGCCTGGTGGCCGGGCGCGGCGCGCAAACCCGCATGTGGCCCGCGCTCGATGCCTGGCTGGCGCCACGTTCCACCTAACTCTTCAACTTACCTTATTACTCAGAAAGACTCGCAATGCGCTGTTACTGCGTGATGCACCATGGCCAGCCGCTCGAGCTGGTGGAACGCCCTGTGCCCCAACCCCAGGGCAGCGAAGTGTTGGTGAAGGTGAAGGCCGCCGGCCTGTGCCACACCGACCT
>JANMYI010000564.1:0-4929 GCA_031381955.1 Burkholderiales bacterium | reverse complement strand
GTCGAGGTTGCCGAAGCCGCCGGTGATGTTGGCGCGGGCAATGTTGCTGCCGCCGTGTTGTGTCACGTCAACGAACACCTGCGCTTCCAGGCCGCTGAAATTCTTGCGCGTGATGAAGTTGATGACGCCGCCGATGGCATCGGTGCCATAGATGGCCGAGGCACCGTCTTTGAGGATCTCGATGCGGTCGAGTGCGGCCATCGGTATCGAATTCAGGTCGACGATGCCGCCGTTCAGGCCGTGCGCCGCCACGCGCCGGCCGTTCACCAACACCAGTGTGTTCGCCGACCCCTGGCCACGCAAATTGGCAGCAGACAAGCCGTTGCTGCCGCGTGCCGTGCCGGCGCCCACATCGGCATTGCTGGCCAGGTTGTCCATGCCGTTGCCGTTGACGCTGAGCGAGTTGATCAACTGCTCGGCGGTGACGATGCCTTGAGCCTGCAATTCCTGGCGCGTGATCACCTGCACCGGCAGCGCGCCTTCGGCGGCGATGCGCTTGATGCTCGAACCGGTGATTTCAACGCGCTGCGGCGCGCCGCTGGTCTGGGCCAGAACGGGGGCGGCCACGCCGAGCAAGGCGATGGCGCGAACGATGGTTTTCAGTTTCAAGATACGGCTCCTCGGGCGTTGTTCGCCAAAGTGTTGCGGTCAGCTTCTTTGGCGCCAATCGGTGAATACCAATGCGCGCGACGCGCCGCTGCAACGCGCGGCCTGCCTATGATCACCGCGCCGCTTCACCCATGAATCAAACCCCGCCCGCCGCCCCGCGCGCCGCAGCCCCGTGGCGCTGGGTGCCCACGCTGTACTTCGGCCAGGGCCTGCCCTATGTGGTGGTGATGACGCTGTCGGTGGTGATGTACAAGAACCTGGGCGTGGGCAACACCGACATCGCGCTGTACACGAGCTGGCTCTACCTGCCCTGGGTGATCAAGCCGCTGTGGGGCCCGCTGGTGGATTTGCTCGGGCGCAAGCGCGGCTGGATCGTGGCCCTGCAATTTGCGCTCGGCGCTGCGCTGGCCGCCGTGGCGCTCACGCTGCCCGGCCCGAAGATTCTGCAAATGAGCCTGGCCGTGTTCTGGCTGCTGGCCTTTGCCTCGGCCACACACGACATCGCGGCCGACGGCTTTTACATGCTGGCGCTGAACCCGGGCGACCAGGCGGCGTTCGTGGGCGTACGCAGCCTGTTCTACCGCCTGGCCATGATCGGCGGCCAGGGCGGTTTGGTCTACCTCGCCGGCAGCTTGCAAGACTTCACCGGCCAGGCGGCCACGGCCTGGGCCTGCGTGTTTGGCGGCCTGGCCGTGTCGTATGCCGCGCTGGGCGCATACCACGCCTGGGCCCTGCCGCGCCCGGTGGCCGACCAAGTGGCGTTGCCGGGTCTGCGCTTCGGTGCTGACTTCCTGCATGTCTTCGCCACCTTCTTCGCCCAGCCAGGCATAGCGCGCATCCTGGCCTTCTTGCTGCTGACGCGGCTTGCCGAGGCGCAGGCCCTCAAGCTGGTGACGCCGTTCCTGCTCGACCCCACCGAACTCGGCGGCCTGGGGTTGAAGACGCAGGACGTGGGCCTGGCCTACGGCAGCGTGGGCATCGCCGCCTTGACGCTGGGCGGCTTGCTTGGCGGCTGGGCAATTTCACGTGCCGGCTTGAAGCGCATGTTATGGCCCATGATCATCTGCATGCACCTGCCCAACCTGGTGTTCGTGGCCCTGGCTTTGTGGCAACCGGGCAGCCTGTGGGTGGTGAGCGCCGGCCTGGCTATTGAACAGTTCGGCTACGGTTTCGGTTTCACCGCCTACATGGTGTTCATGCTGCTGGTGGCGCAGGCGCCGGGGCCAGCGGGGCCGCCTAACGCGCACCAGACTGCATACCAGACCGCGCACTATGCGCTGTGCACCGGCTTCATGGCGCTGGGCATGATGCTGCCCGGCATGGCCGCGGGCTGGCTGCAAGAGCGGCTGGGGTACGAGGGCTTTTTCATCTGGGTCTGCATCGCCACGCTGCCTTCGTTCGTGGCCACGGCTTTGGTGCGCATTGATCCTGGGTTCGGGCGCCGGATCATGGCGCCGGGCGGGTAGCAGCGCCCGTTAAAGCGGCATGACCTCGCTGTCACCCACGAACAACGAATCACGAAACTGGGTTTCCGTCGGCCCCCTGTCGTTGATGGCCCACATCTCCATCGCCTTGCCCGACATCGGCTTGGCGAACAGGTAGCCCTGCACCTGGTCCACGCCCAGGCGGCGCAGCACCTGGTACTGCGCATCGGTTTCGACGCCTTCGGCCACCACCTGCAGGTTCAGGCTCTTGGCCAGGTTCACTACATGCGCCACCACCTTGCGCGCGTCGTCGCTGGTTTCCAGGTCGAGCACGAAGCTGCGGTCGATCTTCAATTCGCTGGCCGGCAGCTTGCGCAGCGTGCCCAGGCTGGAATAGCCCGAGCCGAAGTCGTCGATCGACAGGTGCACGCCCAGGGCGGACAGTTGCTCGAAGGTGCGCGCGATGTCGGGCGTGTTCTCCAGCGCCACCGACTCAGTGATCTCACACGTTAGCAGGTGCGGCTGGATGGCGTGGCGCTGCAAGGCCGCGGCGATCTTGGCCACCAATTGCGCCTGGTTGAGTTGGTGCACCGACAGGTTCACCGCCACGCGCATGCGCAAGCCGCAGTCGCGCCAGGCGCCGGCCTGGCGGCAGGCTTCGTCGATGACCCAGTCGCCCATGGCGTTGATCAAGCCATAGCGCTCCGCCACCGGCACGAAGATCACCGGGCTGACCATGCCGCGCTGCGGGTGGTTCCAGCGCATCAGGGCTTCCACGCCGGTGACCTGCCCACTGGGCGCATGAATCTTGGGTTGGTAGACGAGCTGCAACTCGTTGCGCGCCAGGGCCAGGCGCAGGTCGCGCAGCAGTTCGCCTTGCTCACGCGCGCGTTCCACGTTGCGCGCATCGAAGAAGGAATACGACGCGCCGCCCAGCCGCTTGGCCGCACGCATGGCCACATTGGCGTGCGACATCAGATTCGCCACGCTGCCGTGCTCGGGGTACAGGGCGATGCCGATCGAGCAGCTCACGCTGGCGCGCAGGCCGGCCTCGGCATAGGGCTCGCCGACGCTTTGCAGCACCTGGTTGGCCAGCGCCGTCACGGCCTCGCGGCTGGCGCTTTGGCGCATCAGCAGCACGAATTCATCGCCGCCCTGGCGCGCCACAAGGTGCGGGGCGGCCAGGGCGTGCAGGCGCTGGCCGATGGCGCCGAGCATGCGGTCGCCCCCGGCCTGGCCCAGCAGCTCGTTGACCGGGCGAAAGCCGTCCAGACCGATGAACAACAAGGCCAGCGTAGCGCCCTGCGCATCGGCCTCAGCCACGGCCCGGGCCAGGGCCTCATCGAGCCGCGCGCGGTTGGGCAGGCCGGTGGCGCTGTCTTGGTGGTGCTGGGTGTTCAAGGCGTTGCGGGCTTGCACCAGCGCCATGCGCAGGCGTGCTTCGAGCACTGAAAAGCCGCCCGCCATGGCCAATGCCAACGGCACCGCCAGCGCGGCCAGCAGATGCAAGCTGGACAGCGGCAACTGGTCTTCGTGGGCCGAGGCGTCCAGCGCCAGTGGGTCGAGCATGGCGAACATCATGCGTTGGCTTGCTACCCAGGCCACGGCCAGCAGCGCCGCGCTGCCAGCCTGCGCCGCGCGAGCTTGCGCAACGGTCGGGTGGCGCGCAGGGCGCAGCAGCGCCATGGCCGCCACGCCACCGGCCAAACTGCACACACCAGCGGCAAAAAGGTGCGCCAGGCTCCAGACCGGGGTCGGTTGCAGGCCCAGGCTGACCAACGCGCCAGCCTGGCTGGCCAGTGCGGCCAGCGCCAGCAGCGCAGCGGCGCCCAAGGTGGCGCGTGTGCCCGCGCGCCCGACCCAGGCCAGCGCGCCGGCGCACACGGCGCAGCCGCAGGCCCAGATCGCCAGGCTGCCCAAGGTGTGAACACCGGCCGCGAACGGCAGGGCCAGGGCCTGAGTGCCCAGCACTTGCAGCGCCCACAACGTGCTGCCCAGCGCCAGCGCCGCAGCGGCCAGCCAGCGCCGTGCTTCGGGCCCGGGCAGGGCCGGCGCGGTGGGCGCCAGGCGGCGCGCCAGGTCCAGCGCCACCCAGGCGCCGAGCGCGGCAATCAAAATTTGCAGCAGCATGCTCAGCCGGCCTGGCGCGCCTGCCCCGGCGCGCGGGCGCTCGCAGGCTGAAACCACCGGGCACGGTTTGTCATGGCCTGCTATCGGCGCGGCGGTGGGTGGGCTTGAGCGCAGGGCGTGGCAGTGGCGTGGCAGGCCGTGGCACACTGCGCCGCCCGCAAGAGCAAATGTGGCTCTGCCACTTTGCTCATACCCCCTCGGGGGGCGGACGACGTACTCGTCGGCCTGGGGGCGCGCTCATCGACTGGTCAAAAATTGAACCCGATTTCCCAGCAAATTGCCGCCGAACTGAAGTGCCAGCCCAGCCAGGTGCAAGCGGCGGTGGATCTGCTCGACGGCGGTGCCACCGTGCCCTTCATTGCCCGCTACCGCAAGGAAGCCACCGGTGGGCTGGACGATGTGCAACTGCGCGAGCTGGACACGCGCCTGGTCTACCTGCGTGAATTGAGCGAGCGGCGCGACACGGTGCTGCAAAGCATCGAGTCCCAGGCCAAGCTCACGCCCGAGTTGCGCACAGCCATCCACGCCTGTGCCACCAAGCAAGAGCTGGAAGACCTCTACCTGCCCTACAAGCCCAAGCGCCGCACCAAGGGCATGATCGCCCGCGAGGCTGGCCTGGAACCGCTGGCCGACAAGTTGTTCGCCGACCCGTCGCTCGACCCCTTGACCGAGGCCGCTGCGTTCATCAACGTGGACGGTGGTTTTGCCGATGCGCACGCCGTGCTCGATGGCGTGCGTGACCTGCTCAGCGAACGCTGGGCCGAAG
>JANMYI010000562.1:0-7339 GCA_031381955.1 Burkholderiales bacterium | reverse complement strand
GCGCCGGCTTCTTCAGCCCAGCGCAGCAGGGCATTGCCGCCGAGCGATACGCCGGCGGCAAAGAGCGGCGCGGCGGCGCGCTCGCGCAGGCGTTGCAGGATCCAGCCGACTTCTTCAAAGTCGCCCGAGTGGTAGGCGCGCGGCGCCAGGTTCAACTCGCCCGAGCAGCCGCGAAAGTGCGGCACGGCCAGGTGCCAGCCACGGCTGCGCGCCACATGCGCGAAGGCTTGGGCGTAGTGGCTGGCCGACGAGCCTTCCAGGCCGTGGAACAGCACCACGGTCTTGGCATCAACGTCGGGCGACGCGCAGAAGTCAACGTCGATGAAGTCGCCGTCGGGCGTGGCCCAGCGTTCGCGCGTGAACGGTGGGGCCGCGCCGAGGTGGCGGCGCGAGGCCAGGGCCGGCCAGATGGTCTGCACGTTGCCGCCGAGCTGCCAGCTCGGTGCGCGAAACTGTTCCATGGACTGCGAAGCCGTCTGTCCCGAGATCAATGCAGCACGGCCTCGTTGCCGTCGTCATGGGGCTCAGCCACTCCTGCCGGGCTGGCATGGTGGGCCACCATGCGCCAGCCGTGCGGCGTCTTGACGTAAACGTTGGTGGCCCAGACCCAGGCCGATTGCGGCCCGTCGGGCGTGTTGGCGCTGATGCGTTCGGCCACATGGTGCACGGCGCAGCCCAATGTATGCAGCCGCCGCACGCGCAACGGCTCCAACGCCAAGTTGCCCTGGGCCAGGATGGCTTCGAAGCCGGCGCGCACCGCCGCCGTGCCAACCAGGCGAGCGCCGCCGGGGTGCACGCAGGCGATCTCGTCGTCGTCGGCCCAGGCGGCCATCACCTGGTCGAGCTTGCCTTGTTGCAGGCCTTCGTAGAACTGCGCTTCCACCTCGTCGGGCGTGCCGTGCAAGGCGGCGGGCGGTGGCTGGCGGCGGGCCATGCTGCCAACCCGCGTTCAGCGAAACACCACGGTGCGATGACCATTGAGCAGCACGCGGCGCTGCACATGCCAGTGCACGGCGCGTGCCAGCACGCGGCATTCGATGTCGCGGCCCACGGCGGTGAGGTCGGCCGCCGAAAGCGAGTGGTCCACCCGCTCCACGTCTTGTTCGATGATCGGGCCTTCGTCCAGATCACTGGTCACGTAGTGCGCCGTGGCGCCGATGATCTTCACGCCGCGTGCATGCGCCTGCGCATAGGGGTTGGCGCCTTTGAAACTGGGCAGGAAGCTGTGGTGGATGTTGATGACACGGCCACTTAACGTTTCACAAAAGCCGCCACTCAGGATTTGCATGTAGCGCGCCAGAACGACCAGGTCGACCCGGTCTGTTTCTATCAGATCAAGCACGGCTTGCTCTTGGGCTTGCTTGACCGCGGCATCGGCGCCAGCCGGCACGGGCCGGTGATGGAACGGCAGGCCATAGCTTTGCGCCAACTCGGCGAACGTGGTGTGGTTGCTGGCAAGGCCCACCACGTCGGCGGCCAGGGCGCCGCTGCGCCAGCGGTACAGCAGGTCGTTCAGGCAGTGGCCGTGCTGGCTCACCATCAACAGCAAACGCGGGCGTTGCGCCACGGCGTACAGGTTGAGGTTCATGCCGAAATGCTGGCGCGTGTGCTCGAACAGCACCCCCAGCGCGGCGCGCTCGGCCAGGTGAGCGGGCGCCTCGAAGTGCACGCGCATGAAGAACAGCCCCGTGGCCTGCGGGCCGGCCAGGTCGCCGAACTGCTGGGAATCGATGATGTTGCAGCCGGCCTGGAACAGCAGGCCGGAGATGGCATGGACGATGCCTTTAGCGTCGCGGCAGGCCAGGGTGAGGACGAATTCCGGCGCTTGCGGCATGCCGCTGCCGCGGCTCACTGCGCGCTCATCTCAGTTGCACCACCGCGCTTCGCGCGACCCGCGACGCATGAAACGGCTTTCCCAAGCGACCGTCGCGGAGCCGGCTCCGCCGGGCCGTCGACGGTGCCCCCTTGACGGGGCGCGCGCAGCGCGTAGGGGTGTTTCATTTCAGTGCGCGCCGTGCATGCGCTCGCCGGCCTTGAGGCGATACACCGTGCCGCAATACGGGCACTTGCCTGCGCCGGCGGTCGCCACGTCGATGAACACGCGCGGGTGGTTGCTCCACAGCGGCATGGCCGGGTTGGGGCAGAACACCACGCCCGGGCCTTGCAAGTCTTTGGCGCTGACATCAACGGTGGCAACTTCTGTGCTCATCTCGATTCCGTTCAGACCTTGCTCAGCCACTCGGCGTACTTGGCGTTGCGGCCGTTGACGATGTCGAAGAACGCGGCCTGGATGCGTTCGGTCAGCGGCCCGCGGCTGCCTTGGCCGATCTCGATGCGATCCAACTCGCGGATCGGCGTGACTTCGGCCGCGGTGCCGGTGAAGAAGGCCTCGTCGCTGATGTAGACCTCGTCGCGCGTGATGCGCTTTTCCACCAGCTTCAAGCCCAGGTCTTGGCAGATGGCAAACACCGTGCCGCGGGTGATGCCGTTCAGCGCACCGGCGGAGAGGTCAGGCGTGTAGACCACGCCACCCTTGATGATGAAGATGTTCTCGCCGGCCCCTTCGCTGACAAAGCCGCTGGCATCGAGCAGCAGGGCTTCGTCGTAGCCGTCTTCTGTGGCCTCCATGTTGGCCAGGATCGAATTGGTGTAGTTGCTCACCGCCTTGGCCTGGGTCATGGTGATGTTCACGTGATGGCGGGTGTAGCTGCTGGTCTTGACCCGGATGCCACGCTTCAGGCCTTCTTCACCCAAGTAAGCCCCCCAGGGCCAGGCGGCGATCATCAGATGGATGGTGTTGCCTTTAGGGCTGACGCCGAGCTTTTCGTCACCGATCCAGGTCAGCGGCCGCAGGTAACAACTTTCCAGCTTGTTCACCCGCACCACCTCGCACTGCGCGGCCATCACTTCGGCCGGCGTGAAAGGGATCTTCATGCGCAGGATTTTGGCGCTGTTGAACAGGCGCTCGGTGTGTTCACGCAGGCGGAAAATGGCGGTGCCGTTGACAGTGTTGTAAGCACGCACTCCCTCAAAAGCCCCGCAGCCGTAATGCAGCGTGTGGCTGAGCACATGTATTTTGGCGTCGCGCCATTCGACCAGTTGGCCGTCCATCCAGATCTTGCCGTCGCGGTCGGACATCGACATCAAAAGCTCTCCCAGCAGGGTTTTCAAACGTAAGGCTGATTCTACGGGCGTGCATTTGGACACAAAGTGCCCCTTGAATGAGGGGTCTGCCGCCCTTGTTTGGCCGAGAAACGCTGGTGACAATCGGTGCAAGGCAGTGGTAACCATGAGTGGACTGCCCCTTCCACTTACCCTCAAGGAGTGAACTGATGAAATTTGCATTGAAGGCAGCGGCTGCTGCGGCAACGATGGCGCTGATGTCAGTGTCGGCACAAGCGCAGACTTGCGTTCCGTTCGCGGTCAGCAACGAAGTTGGCTTGACGGTGCAGAGCTGCCTGGGCTACTACGAGGGCAACGTCCTCAACAATTCCCCGACCACCGATTTTGTTGAAACCAACATCAACACTGCCTACGGCGTCCTCTTCGGAGTTTCGGTTCCCCTTGGCAGCGTCACCCCGCAGCCGGCCGCTCGGATCATTTCGCCCTTGAACGGCGCTAGTACGGCGTCCTTCGCCTGCATCGTTGAGAACGGCTTCACGGTCATCGGCATCCATTGGGGTGGTGGCGCGGGTGGCGGTCAAACCGCGATCTATGGCGTGCAGATCAACTCGGCAACGTGGGACGGCAGCTACAACTTCCTGGCGCAAAACCCGGGCGGCTCATCGAACATTTGGCTGTACTCCACTGCTGGCGGCGTGGTGCCCGGAATTCCCGAGCCCGAGACCTATGCCCTCATGCTGGCCGGTTTGGCTGCCGTGGGCTTCACGGCTCGCCGCCGCAAGGCCCAGGCCGCTTGATTCTCGAAGAGCTCCTGCATTGAACTAGAAAGCCCCGCTCACGCGGGGCTTTCTGTTTGTGCGCCACCTGGTTGCTCAGTCAGGACGGGTCACGCTCCAGCGCGCGAGCTTCGCCGCTTCGAACACCAGTTCCGCCTTTGCTCCGCCCGGGTCTTCCCAGCCCCAGGTTTCTGGCGCCTCGGCCAGCTTGCGCCCGAGGCTGGCGGTCAGGCTGACGACCTGCATCAGCGTCATCCCTGCGCTCAATTGGGTGACTAGCATCACGGCGCTGGGCACATGCCCCACCGGGTTGGCCCCGGCGCGTCTCAACACACGCAGGCTGCGGCTGAATTGCAGCAAGAGCCAGAACGCCACCACGGTCAGGGCCAGAGCCAGGCCGCGCCAACCGTAGAGATAACCCCCCACGGCAAATGCGGTCAGTGCCAATGACCAGCCCAACATTGCACTCAAGCTGTTCTCCTCTTGTGTACAGGCATCATTGCCGAAACACTGCCGGCACCTGCACGGGAATGCCCGGCAACCATGCCAGCTCTGAGAGAGCCCCCACACCTGTCGCTTCGCGCCAGGCCCCCCCGAGGGGGCATGAGCAAAGTAGCCAAGCGACATTTACTCATGAGCCCGATGCCGATGCGAATAGCCGTGGTCATGACGACCTACCAAACCCCCGAAGTGCTCGACCGCGTGCTGGAGGGTTATGCGCTGCAAGCGCGGCTGCCCGACGAAGTGGTGGTGGCCGACGACGGCTCCGATGAGCGCACGCGCGCGGTGGTGCAGCGCTGGGCGGACGCCGGGCGCTTCGCCGTGCACCACGTCTGGCAAGAAAACGCCGGCTACCGGCGCAGCCGCATCCTGAACATGGGCATCGCTGCCAGCACGGCGGACTACCTCATCCTCACGGATGGTGATTGCCTGCCGCACCGTGAGTTCGTGGCTGACCACGAACACCTGGCCGAGCGCGGCTTCTGGGTTCAGGGCAAGCGCGCGCAAATCAAAGAGGCGTTTTCGTCGCAGGTAGAACCCGATGACGTGCACGGCCTGGCGCTGTGGCGCCGCGGCTGGTTGTGGCGCAGCGTCTACGGCCTGCGCTGGCCGCTCCCGCTGGTGTGGCGCCAACGGCTGGGCCCGCACCGCGCCCGCGCGCTGGGCAGCAACATGGCGATGTGGCGCGCCGATTTGCTTGACGTGAACGGCTTCAATGAAGCCTTCGTGGGTTGGGGCAGCGAGGACTGGGAAGTCACCGTGCGGCTGCACAACAGCGGCCGGCGCAAGAAATTGGTCATCGGGCGGGCGTTGCAGTTTCACCTCGACCACCCGCCCACATCGCGCCAGCACCTGAAGGACAACGGGCGGATCCTGGCCGAGGCACGCTCGCGCAAGCTGGTGCGCTGCGAACAGGGCTTGGCGGGCCACCTGCGTTAGCGCCGCGCGTGCCTGCTTGATGCAAGTGCGCTCAGTGCAATTCACGCACCGCCGCCATTGCATCTTCCACTCTGTCCACCACATGCAGCGTCAGGCCCTCGATGGGCTTGCGCGGCGCATTGGCCTTGGGCACCACGGCGTGGCTGAAGCCCAGTTTCGCCGCTTCCTTCAAGCGTTCTTGCCCGCGCGGGGCCGGGCGAATTTCACCCGCCAGTCCGACCTCGCCAAAAGCAAAAAAGCCTTGCGGCAAGGCCTTGCCGCGCAGTGACCCCTGAATGGCCAGCATCACTGCCAAATCAGCCGCCGGCTCGGTGATGCGCACGCCGCCCACGGCGTTCACGAACACGTCCTGGTCCATGCACGACACGCCGGCATGGCGGTGCAGCACGGCCAGCAGCATGGCCAGGCGGTCGCGCTCCAGGCCCACGCTCAGGCGCCGCGGGTTGGGCCCGCCGTTGTCCACCAGGGCCTGCACCTCCACCAGCAGCGGGCGTGTGCCTTCGAGTGTGACCAGCACGCAGGTGCCCGGCACCGGCTGGCTGTGGGTGGACAGGAAGATGGCACTCGGGTTGGCCACGCCCTTGAGGCCGCGTTCGGTCATCGCGAACACGCCGATCTCGTTGATGGCGCCGAAGCGGTTCTTGATGGCGCGAACCAGGCGAAACGCTGAATGGGTTTCGCCCTCGAAGTACAGCACGGTGTCGACGATGTGTTCCAGCACGCGCGGCCCGGCCAGCGTGCCGTCCTTCGTGACATGGCCCACCAGCACCATGGCCGTGCCGCTGGCCTTGGCCGTGCGCGTGAGCTGCGCGGCGCACTCGCGCACCTGGGCCACCGAGCCCGGCGCCGAGGTGAGCTGCTCGCTGTACAACGTTTGAATTGAGTCGATGACGCAGAACGCCGGCTGCTCGGTCTGCAAGGTGCGCTGGATTTTTTCGAGGTTGATCTCGGCCAGCACCCGCACCTGCTTGCCGCTCAGCCCCAGGCGCTGGGCACGCAGCGCCACTTGCGCACCGCTTTCCTCGCCGGTGATGTACAGCACCTTCAAGTGCCGGGCCAGGCTGTCGGCGGCTTGCAGCAGCAAGGTGCTCTTGCCGATGCCCGGGTCGCCACCGATCAGCACCACGCCACCGGGCACGATGCCGCCACCCAGGGCGCGATCCAGCTCGTCCAGCCCGGTGGGCGTGCGCGGGGCGTCGGCCACGGCGATATCGGCCAGCGTGGCCACCGCTTGCGCCGCGGTCAGGGCCTGGAAGCGGTGCTTGCCCTCGCTGGCGGCCACGCCTTCACTCAGCGTGTTCCAGGCGGTGCACTGCGGGCATTGGCCCAGCCACTTGGGGCTGGTGCCGCCGCATTCGCTGCACGTGAAAACGACGCGGTCTTTGGCCATGCCCGATTGTCGGGCACGGCCTTCACTGCCTGGTCATGCTGCCGCTCAGGTGCTGGTGGTTTCACTGGCTCCGCTGTTGCGCATCTTCTGCACCACGAACAGCAGCACCGCGGCCACCACCACCGAGGCGATCCAGCCCGCGCCCTCGCCAGCTTTGTACCAACCCAGCGCCTGGCCGACGAAGCCGGCACCTACCGAGCCGACGATGCCCAGCACGCAAGTCAGGATCCAGCCGAGTTTTTGCTCGCCCGGCAGGATGAAGCGCGCCAGGGCGCCGACGATGAGGCCAACGATGATGGTTCCGAGAATGCCCATTTGATGTCTCCTGGAGTTGGGTTCTGCGCGCGGCCCGGGTGGCCAGCGTGGGCGCATCGTAGGGGCCGGCGCTGCGCCGGGCATCAATCCAAACCCGAATTGCGGTGTAACCGTGCGGCGCGTGGCCGGCACGGTGGCGCTGCGGCGTGGGCAATAATCGCGCGTCGCTTTTTCGAAAGAGGCTTGCTTGGATCAGAGTCACCCTCGGTAACCGTCCACGCTCGTTGCCGGCGCACCTGAGCCAGGTGCCGCCAACCAGGGCAAAGGGTACCGACAGCATGACGATGAAGGTCTC
>JANMYI010000557.1:0-2820 GCA_031381955.1 Burkholderiales bacterium | reverse complement strand
CTGGGGGACGAATACTTCGACGCCAACGAGTCGGGCAACTTCGCCGATGTGGACCTGCTGGCTGCCGGGCCGATCGTGAACGAGTTGTCACACGCTTTCGACGCCTACTGGAACAGCGCAGCCGCCGTACCGGCGCAGGCTGTTGTCGCGGTGCCGCAGGCCGATGATGGCGCAGCGGTGCGCCAGGGCCTGCGCGCGCGCATGGCGGCGTGCGCAGGCGCTGCACCCTGTCGCTGGCTGGGCGAAGGTGGCTTGCCGGATGCCCTGCGTTCCGGCAGCGTGTCGCTGTCGTGGGCGCGTGCCCAGTTCATCTACGACGCGCCCGACCGGGGCAAGTCCAGCGTGCCCTCCGGTATCGAGCACGGGTCGATCGACGACCACCCCGGTGGCGCCCGCACTGGCAGCGAACTGCTGATCGTGTCGCCGTATTTCGTGCCGAGCGAAGCGGGACGGCGCCACCTGGGCGAGATGCGCGAGCGCGGCGTGCGTGTGGCCGTCCTGACCAACTCCCTGGCCTCCACCGACTCGCCGGCCGCGCACGCGGGCTACGCGCGGCATCGCGCAGCGTTGTTGCGCGACGGCGTGGAGCTGTACGAACACAGGCCCGCGCCGGGTGTTCGACACCGTCTGTCGCATCGCTGGGGCGACGCGTCACCGTCCAGCCTGCACGCGAAGATCATCATCCAGGATCGCGCGCACGCCATCGTCGGTTCATTGAACCAGGATCCGCGCTCGCGGTTGCACAACACCGAGGCCTGGATCGCTGTTGACAGCCCCGAACTGGCGGCCGACCTGGCGGCACTGTTCGAGGCTGGAGTCGATTCGCATCATGCGTTCGAGGTCAGGTTGAACCGGGCCGAGGGGATGGGCAGGCTCGAATGGAAGACGCAAGAGGGGGGCAAGACCGTTCGCCATGGTGTCGAACCGATGACCGCGCTGTGGCTGCGGCTGTGGCGCGGCATCCTCGGTGCGCTGATCCCTGAGCACATGCTTTGACGCGCCGGCTTTGGCGGCTCAACTGCGCAAGCAGGCCCCGTGCGAATCGCTGTCGTTGTCAGCCATGCACGTCTGACCGGGCTCTTCGATCAAGACACCCTCTTGCTGACGCACAGCCATGACCGCGACATGCGCAAGGCCACCACACCCAGACCGGCCCACAGGGTGTGCGCGACGATGTCCATGCGTGATTGCGAATCGCGGCGACCTACTTCAGAACCAGCCTGGCGGCCAGTTGGGCTGGGAACGCCGGCCGGTTGCGCAGACCGGCGCAAACTTGCCCGGCGCGGGCGCCGGCGTCGGCGCGTGATCTGTCAGGGGGCCGGTTTAATGTCGGTCACCATGTAGCCCGACGCCGCCTTTTCAGCGGCGAAGCGGATCTTGTCTCCGGCCTTCAATTTGTCGAACAGGGTCGCATCCTTCATTTGAAAAACCATGGTCATGGCCGGCATGTCCAGGTTCTTGATCTCGGCATGCTTGATGGTGATCTTCTTGGCGTCTTTGTCGATCTTGCGGATCTCGCCTTCGGTCATGTCAGTTGCCGTTGCGGCAGCGGCGGGATGATGGGCGCTGTGGCCTTCGGCCTTTTGCTGGGCCATGGCCGGGGCAACCAGGGTCGATGCCAGGGCGATGGCGGTGATGAGGTGCTTCATTTGGATCCTTTGTGTGTGTGCAACCATTGGCTGCGGTGGCGGGGTGTCAATCGAGGGGTGGAACGACGGCGGTACGGCGGCTGCAAGACGGTGGCGCTGCCGTTCGCCGGCAGCAGCAGCGCGACGCCCCCAGGCCGGCGTCATGGCCGGGCGCAGCGTCGCAGCCACCCGGCGGCGGTTCAGCTCAATGCTTGTGTTTGGCATGTCCGTCCCCTTTGTCGGCAGCTTTACCGGCCGCCACGGCCACGGCGCCCTTCATGCCAGCGTCGTAGTGCCCGGGCTGCAGGCAGGCAAAGTCGATCTTGCCGGCCTTGGTGAACTTCCAGATCACCTGCCCGGTCGCGCCGGGTGCGACCGTGACCATGTTCGGGTCGTCGTGCTCCATCTCCGGGAACTTTTTCATCACTTCATAGTGCTCCTTGAGTTCCTTCTCGGTGCCCAACACCAGCTCATGCTTGACCTTGCCGGAGTTCTTGATCACGAAGCGGATCGTCTCGCCTTGCTTGGCAGTGATGCTGGACGGCGTGTAACGCATGGTGTCACTCATGTCGATCCGTACCGTGCGGGTCACCCTGGCAGCCTTGCCGGGCTCGCCGATGGCGGATGCGGCGTGGCCGCCGGCATGCTCGCCGGCGGACCGGGCGAGCGGCGCGATGAGTGTCAAAGCGAGCGCTAAGGTGATGGTGATGGTTTGGTGATTCATGGCAGGGCCTTTCGGGTGAGTGGAGCAAGGGTGAAAGAACGGGTCATGCGCTGGTCATGCGCGGCCATTGGACGACGAGGGGACGACTGCGATGGCGAGATAGGCACTGCCCCACAGCGCCGTGCGAAGGACAGTGACCTTGGCCCCTTGCCGCTCCAGAACGGCCCAGGGTCGATCCAGGTTGGCAAAGGTGGTCAGGTAGCGGCGGGCGCGGTAGAGGTTGAAGACGTTGACGGGCCAGCCCCACAGCCAGGGCAGCGTCTTCATGCCCAACAACACGAGACGGGCGCCGGGTCTTGCGGCAGCCAACAGCCGCTCGATGGCGGCGGGCGACTGCAGCACGTCATGGGTGTACGAAAGCAACATCGCGTCCGCGGCGTTCCCCGGGCGGAAATCTTCGACTGCACAGCATTCAACACGCACGGTGGCCGCGTCCGACAGTGCCGCGACGCGCCGGCGCGCCAGTTC
>JANMYI010000540.1:0-1913 GCA_031381955.1 Burkholderiales bacterium | reverse complement strand
CTGGTTGACGACGCGCCGCGCCTGCTGCGTGAAGCCGCCACGGCCCAGGCGTTCATCGTGCGCAACCGCACCCAGGTGCGAGGTGAGATGCTCGCTGCGCTGTCGCTGTGCAAGGTGATTGGCCGGCTGGGCGTGGGGCTGGACAACATCGACCTGCCGGCCTGTGAAGCGCGCGGCATGCAGGTCATTCCGGCCAGCGGCGCCAATGCGCTGAGCGTGGCCGAATACGTGGTGGGCACCGCCATGTTGCTGCTGCGCGGCGCCTACGGTGCAACGGCGGCAGTGGTGGCAGGCCAGTGGCCGCGCAATGCCTTGTCCAATGGCCGTGAAGTGGGCGGCAAAACATTGGGCTTGATAGGCTTCGGTGCCATCGGCCAGCTCACCGCCAAGCTGGCACGCGGCGTGGGCATGCAAGTGGTGGCGTTCGACCCGCTGCTGGATGCTGACCACCCGGTGTACGACGAAACCGGCGTGCGCTGTGCCGGGCTGGACGAGGTGATCCGCATGTCTGATGTCGTCAGCCTGCATGTGCCGCTGGTGGCGGGAACGAAGGGCTTGTTCAACGCCGAGCGCATTGGCGCGATGAAGCCGGGCGCCGTGCTCATCAACACCGCGCGCGGCGGCATCGTTGATGAAGTGGCGCTGGCCGCGGCGCTGAAGAGCGGCCACCTTGGCGGCGCGGCGATCGATGTGTTCGCCACCGAGCCCTTGCCCGCATCCGCTCACTTCGATGGTTGCCCGAACTTGCTGCTCACGCCGCACGTGGCCGGCGTGACGTTCGAGGCCAACGAGCGGGTGAGCTTCATGATCGCGCAACGCGTGGCCGAGGCCTTGTCAACATGACCCAGATGACCATGGACCAAGCCCGCGCGGCCGTGGCCCAAGCACTGCAAGCCGCGGGCGCAACGCCGACCATGGCCGCCAGCACGGCGCGTGCCTTGGTCTTGGCGCAAGCGCAAGACCTGGGCTCGCATGGCCTGAGCCGCGTGGCGCAGTACGCCCTGCATTTGCGCAACGGCCGCGCCAATGGTGCGGCCGTGCCGCAGGTGCTGCACCGCAAAGGCGGCGCTTTGTTGGTCGATGCGCAAGAAGGCCTGGCCTTCCCGGCCTGCGACCTGGCCATCAACGAAGCCATTGCCGCGGCACGCGGCAATGGCGTGGCTTTTGCGGGCGTGTGCAACAGCCACCACTGCGGCGTGGTGGTCGATCATTTGCGTGCCGTGGCTGCGGCCGGCATGGTGGGCCTGGGCTTCGCCAATTCGCCCGCGGCCATGCCCTTTGCCGGTGGCCGCCACCCGGTGTTCGGCACCAACCCGGTGGCCGCCGCCTTCCCGCGGCGCAGCGGCGCGCCGCTGTTGATCGACCTCAGCCTCAGCGAAGTGGCGCGCGGCAAGCTGATGCTGGCGGCCAAGGAAGGGCGCGCCATTCCGCTGGGCTGGGCGCTCGATGCCGATGGCCAGCCCACCACCGACGCGCAGGCCGGCCTCACCGGCTCGATGCTGCCCGTGGGTGCGGCCAGCAGCCCCAAGGGCGCGATGCTGGCGCTGGTGGTTGAGCTGCTGGTCACGGCCTTGATCGGTTCGCAATTCGGCTTCGAAGCGAGCAGCTTCTTCGTGGATGAAGGCAACCGGCCACGCATCGGCCAGGCCTTCATCGTGGTCAACCCCGGCGCGCTGGCAGGCAGTGCACATTACCTTGATCGCGTAGAGGTGTTGATCGCTGAACTGCTGAAGGACGACGCTGTGCGCCTGCCCGGTGCGCGCCGCGAGGCGCTGCGCCTGCGTGCTGAAGCCCAGGGCTTGAACGTGCCCGATGCATTGCTGGCCAGTTGGGCGGCATAAACCTCTCTTCAGGACGAGCCGCCATGCACAGACGACACTTGCTTTGGCTCGCTCTGCTGGCCGCCGCGCTCA
>JANMYI010000497.1:0-6293 GCA_031381955.1 Burkholderiales bacterium | reverse complement strand
GCTGCGCGTGCGCTCATGGGCCAGGCCGCGCAACTCATCGGGGCTGAACCACAGGCGCATGAATTCCACCAGCCAGGTCAGGCGTTGGCGCAACCGGCGCGACGCCAGGCGCATCAGGTACCAAATGTTGAAGAAGCGCTCGCTGGCCTGGTAGCCATGGCGGCGCGTGCCGCTCAAGCGGACCTTGTGCACCCAGCCATCGGCCTCAAGCCTGCTGAGCTGGGCGTTCACCTGGGTGACCGGCATGGCCGCGGCTTGGGCCAACTCGCGCGCTGCCATCGGCGCCCAATGTTCCATCAAGGTGGCCAGCAGTTGGCGCGGCTGCACGGCCAGGGTTTCAAGGCGGTCTTTGTACAGCGGGCTCATGTCGTCGAGCAGGCGCTGCAAATCGGCATGCACGCTGTCGCGCCCGCCAGCAGCCAACAACTGGTAGAGCAACACGGTGGTGCGCGGGTTGCCCCCAGCCAGGCGCAACAAGGTTTCAAGACGCTCGGGTTGCTGGCCAACGATGTGGCGCATTTCAGTCTCGGCAGGGGCGCCGCTGAGGCCGCGCCCCACACCGAAGGTGCGCGCCAGGGCCATGAAGGTGGCCCGCATGTCTTCAATGGCCAGTGGGTGCAACCGCAGGGGTGCGAAGAATTCGTGGAACGGGTGCTCGTAGCCTTGGTCTGCTTCAAGCGGCGCGTAGGCGCAACCTAACCAGAAGAAGCGTGCGTCCTGGCTCAAGACTTCGCGCAAGCGCCACAGGGCACGGTCGCGGTCGGTACCCGTTTGGCGCAGGCCGTGCAAGAGCATGTCGGTGTTGTCCACCAGCAGCAGCAGGCGGCGCGAGTGGGCGTCGGCCCAATTGCGCAGGCCGCTCAGGGCTTGGGCTTCGCGCGCTTCGGCTTCGGGTTCGGCTTCCAGGCGGGCGTTCAAGGCGTCCAGGGTGGCCACTTCGGCGGTAGCTTCCGGGCGGCGGGGGGCTTCGCGCTCCAAGGCTTCACTCAATGCGTCGAGCGCATTGCGCCAGAACTTGTCTAACGTTACAGCGGTGTACTGCTCTTCACGAAAGATGAGCGCAATGGTCTGGGCGTGCAGGGCGGGGTCGTCATCCACCGCCAGGGCCAGGCGGTGCAACAAGGTGCTCTTGCCCATGCCGCGGTGGCCGCTCACCAGCACATGTTGCGGCGCCTGGGTGGCAGGGGCTTCTTGCACGCGGCGCAGCAGTTGCGCCAGCTCTGACTGGCGGGCGACAAAAATTGCCCTCAGCTCTTGCGGCTTCCAGAACTGCGGGTTGAACCGGGCCACGGCACCCAGACCCAAGGGCGCATCGCCCGGTTCAGCGGCCATGGTGTTTTTTCCAGTATTGGCGCAGCAGGGGCGACTGGAACAGCAGGCGTTGACCGTCACGCACCAGGTAGCCATGCTCTTCCAGCAAGGTCAGCGTTTCGGCTTGAAGGGTTGCCATGTCGGCCGGCGCAGCTGCGGCGGTGGCCGGCGCCAGCAGCGTGGTTTCGAGCAGGCCATTCGGGCGTTGCGCGATGCGCCTCAGCGCCGCCTGGGCAAACGCGAGTTCGGGCCCGATGAAGTGCTGGTCTAACCGGCGATACCAGTGACTGAAGCGTGAACGGGCGTCGATCAACTGCGCGAAGCCTTGGTCGATGTCGGCAGCGCTAAGCGGTTGGCCACAGGCGCTGCCGACACGCAGGCGCAGCATGGCGGCCTGGATGCTTTCCTCCAGCACAGCCATCAAGTAGAACGGGCTGAGCCAACCGACACGCTGGCAGATGCCCCGGGGCCTCGGCAGCGGCCAGCGGCCACCCTTCACGCTGGCTGAAATGCAGCAGCATGGTGTTGGCGTCAGCCGGGTTGAAAGCCTGCAAGGTGTAGTCAAAGCAATCGTTGGTTTCGGTGTGCAGGCCGTGCCGCTCAAGCAGACGGTTCAAGCCGATGGAGCCCGAGAAAATGAACCGGCATACCAGGCCCGACTGCTGGCGCCAACTGCGCAAGGTGGAAAGCAGCGCCACCGCCTGCTCGCGGTCGCGCACCAACAGGCGTTGTAAATAGACCGAGAACTCGTCCAACACAATCAACACCGGCTGGCCGGACAAGCGCTTGCACAAGGCGGCCGCTGTGTCCGTCCACACGGCCTGGACAGTGGGGCGGGTTTCGATTTCCAGGCCGCCGAAGTCACCGGCATCGAGGCGTACCTTGCCGATGCGCGCGAACCATTCACCCACTTTGGCGGCGGCCTGTTTGCGGTATGCGGTGAGCTTGGCCTCAGGCAGGGCTGCGTCGATGGCCTGCAGCAGGTCGGCGGCGTTGGTGCACGGGCTGACATCGAGATAGATGGCCAACAATCCCTGCGCCGTGGCCTCGTGGGCCAGCACTTTCAGCAACGATGTTTTGCCCACACGACGCGGCGCACTCAGCACCACATGGTTGGCTGCCAAGACGCGCCAAAGTTGGGCGCGCTCGACCACGCGGTTGAAAAAATCATCGCCTTCTGCGGGCGCGCCAACACGTAGAGACATCACCAGCCTTTCTTGAATTGTGGCTGCATCATATCAAAACGGTTTTGTATTAAAACACTTTTGTTTTAATACGGAATACTGCCCGCTACTGACCCCTCGCCCGAAGGCTCAAAGCACAGGGGCCAGCGACATGGGCTCGAAGCGAGTTGTAGGTTGCTGGGGAGGTTTCTTCCGGCGCGCAAATGGTTCAACCGTCAATCAGCGCCGCATCCCACGCATGCACCGTTTGCTGCTGCTCGCCCAGCTTCTCAATCCACAGCCGCATGGTGTCGCCCGGCTTCAGGAACACCGGGTTGGGCTTGCGGCCCAGGCCCACGCCGGGGGGCGTGCCGGTGGTGATCAGGTCGCCGGGGTTCAGCGTCATGTACTGGCTCACATGCGCCACGATTTGCGCCACCGTGAAGATCATGGTCTTGGTGTTGCCGGTTTGCGCGCGCTGGCCGTTCACATCCAGCCACATGCTCAGGTTTTGCACATCGCCCACTTCATCAGCCGTGACAAGCCACGGGCCGATGGGGCCGAAGGTGTCGCAGCCCTTGCCCTTGTCCCACTGGCCGCCGCCCGAGAACTGGAATTCGCGTTCCGACACGTCATTCACCACGCAGTAGCCGGCCACATGCTTCAAGGCATCGGCCTCTGAAACATAGCGCGCCTTGGTGCCGATCACCACGCCGAGTTCCAGTTCCCAGTCGCCTTTTTGCGAGCCCTTGGGCAGCACCACGGCGTGGTTGGCGCCCACGGCGCAGTCCACCGTCTTGGTGAAAACGATGGGTTCCTTGGGGATGGGCATGCCCGACTCAGCGGCATGGTCGGCGTAGTTCAGGCCGATGGCGATGAACTTGCCCATGCCCACCCAGGGCACGGCCAGCGCGCCTTGCGGCACCACGGGCAGGGCGCTCAGGTCGAGCGCGGCCAGGGCGGCCAGGCCGGCGGGCGAGAGGTGGCGCGGTGTGATGTCGCCAACCAGGGCGCTGAGGTCGCGCACCTGGCCTTGGGCGTCGAGGATGCCGGGTCTTTCTTGACCCTTGGGGCCGTGGCGCAGCAGTTTCATGAAAGTTCTTTCTACGGTTAATGATCGGTGATTCAGAGTGACCAGCCACCATCAATGATGCTGGCCGTGCCAGTGGTGAATTGTGATTCGTCGCTGGCCAGGTGCACGGCCAGCGCGGCAATTTCAGCGGCCGTGCCCAGGCGGCCCATGGGTTGGCGTTCGATGAACATGGCCTCGACCTGGGCCACGCTCTTGCCGCTGCTTTTGGCCAGCGCCGCGATGTCTCGCGCAGCGACGGCGATTCGATGGTGCCCGGGCAAATGGCATTGCAGCGCACGCCTTTGGTGATGAAGTCAAGCGCCACCGATTTGGTCAGGCCAATCACCGCGGCCTTGGTGGCGCCATAGACGAAGCGGTTGGCCGCGGCCTTCACACTGCTGGCGCCCGAGGCCACGTTGATGATGCTGCCGTTGCCACGCGCCACCATGCCGGGCACAAAGGCCTTGATGGTGCGGAACATGGAACGCACATTCAGGTTGAAGGCGAACTCCCATTCCTCTTCGCTGCAATCGAGCACGCTGCCGTGGTGCACGAAGCCGGCACCGTTGAACAGCACATCCACATTCGCGTGGCGCGCGGCGGCGGCGTTGATGGCGGCGGGGTTCAGCACATCGAGCTGTTCCGCCGTGCAGCCTTGCAGATCCTGCAGCAGCTTGAGGTTGATGTCGGTGGCGATCACCTTGGCGCCTTCTCGCATGAAGGCTTCGGCCACGGCGCGGCCAATGCCCTGGCCGGCGGCGGTGACGAGGACGGTTTTGCCTGCTAAGCGTTGGCTCATGATGGGTAGGCTTTCAGTTGATGAGGTGCCGCGCGCTGGCGCGGCGTTCGATCTCGTCCCAACGCCACTCAATGCCCAGGCCGGGCGCGTTGGGCACCAAGGCGTGGCCTTCTTCAATGGTTAGCCGGCTGCAGGCAATGGCATCAAGCTGCGGAATGTATTCGACCCACTGCGCCGCGGGCACGGCGCCGCACAGCGAGACATGCAGCTCCATCAGGAAGTGCGGCGCCACCATCAGGTTGCAGGCTTCGGCCATATGCGCCACCTTCAGCCACGGCGTGATGCCGCCCACGCGCGCCACATCCACTTGAATGATGGCGGCGGCGCGCGCTCGAATCACATCGGCAAACTGGCCCGGCGAATAGAGCGATTCGCCCACCGCGATGGGCACCGCGCTGGCCGCGGCCAGGGCTTTGTGGCCGGCCAGGTCATCAGCCGGCAGCGGCTCTTCAAACCAGGCAATGCCCAGGTCGGCATAGCGCGGCGCGCGGCGCAGCGCCTCACTCAGCGTGAAGCACTGGTTGGCATCGATCATCAGCTCAAAGCCGTCGCCCACGGCGTCGCGCACGGCGCGCAGCCGCGCCACGTCTTCGCTCACGTGCGGCTTGCCGACCTTGAGCTTGGCGCCCTTGAAGCCGGCCTGCTGTGCGGCCAATGTTTCGCTAACCAGTGTTTCCACCGGCAAATGCAGCCAGCCACCTTCAGTGGTGTAGACGGGAATGCGATTCCTGGCGCCACCTGCGGCGAGCCAAAGCGGCTGGCCGTCGCGCCGGCAGCGCCAGTCCCACAGCGCGGTGTCGATGGCGGCCAGGGCCAGGCTGGTGACGGCGCCCACCGTGGTGGCATGGGTGGCGAACATCAAATCGCGCCAGATGCTTTCGATGAGTGCCGGGTCGCGGCCAATCAAGCGCGGCGCCAAGTGGTCGCGCAGCAGCGCCGTGACCGAAGAACCACCGGTGCCGATGGTGTAGCTGTAGCCGGTGCCGTGTGAACCGTCTTCGCAGGTGATGCGCACGAACGGTGTCTCTTGCGTCACGAATGACTGGATCGCGTCGCTGCGCGGCACGGGCGGTGGCAGGTCAACCTGCAACACCTTGACTGAAACGATTCGCGTCACTGAGCGCTGCTTATCAAAAACCCATCGTCTTGGGCAGCCACAGCGAAATGGCGGGGATGTGCGTGAGGATCACCAAACTCACCAGCAGCGGCACCAGCCAGGGCAAGATGGCCATGGTGGTGCGTTCAACAGAAAGTTTGGCCACCCGCGCCAACACGAACAGCACCATGCCCATGGGCGGGTGCAGCAGGCCGATCATCAGGTTGAGCACCATCACCAGGCCGAAGTGCACCGGGTCCACGCCCAGCTTGTGGCAAATGGGCAGCAAGATCGGCACCAGGATCGTGATGGCCGCGGTGGGCTCCAGAAAGCAACCCACGAACAGCATCAGCAGGTTGGCCATCAGCAAAAACACCCACGGGTCTTTGGTCACGGCCAACACCCAGGCGGCGATTTGCGCGGTGACACCCGTGGCGGTGAGCATCCAGCCGAAGATGGAGGCCGCGGCCACGATGAACATCACCGTGGCCGTGGTTTCCACCGTGTCGAGGCTGACCGTGATGAACTGCTTCACGCTCATGGTGCGGTACCACACCAGGCCCAGGAACAAGGCCCAGGCACTGGCCGCAATGGCGCCTTCTGTGGGCGTGAACAGGCCCGTGGTCATGCCGCCGATGAGCAGCACCGGCGTCATGATCGGCAGCACGGCCTGGAAGCGGAAGATGCGGTCGAGCACGAAGATCGAGACGATGGCGCCGAACACCACAACCTGTGCATTCAGCCCCAGCTTGTTGACCAGTGCCCAGGTGGCCAAAGGCCAGGCGATCACCAGGCCCAGCTCGAGCATGGCGCGGCCAAAGCGGCTGCCGCTGAACTTCACGTCGCCGCCCC
>JANMYI010000485.1:0-5787 GCA_031381955.1 Burkholderiales bacterium | reverse complement strand
AGTCGACCCCGGTGATCGGGGTTGACGTGAGCAGGCTCGCCGTCACCGTAAACGTGGAACCGGGCACAACAATAGTCGAGTTCGGCGTTGCGTCGCCGTCCGATAGCATGAGCGACACCGTTGCGGTCATGACCGGGGCGCTGCCGCCGGATCAAATTCCAGCCGAGTGGTTGGCGCATTGAGCGCAAATTGAATCAAACGTTATGTTGAAAGGCCTCGACCCCCTGCTCACCCCCGAGCTGCTGAAAGTGCTGGCCGAAATGGGCCATGGCGACGAAATCGTCATCGCTGACGCCAACTTCACCGCCACCACCCTGGGCCGCGGCAAGATGGTGTTGCACTTCCCGGGCCTGGGCGTGCTGCCCGTGTGCCGGGCCGTGCTGTCGCTGTTGCCGCTGGACGAAGCGGTTAAGCAGCCGGTGGCCTACATGCAGGTGAGTGGCAGCCCCGAGGGTTACCGCAGTGCCCTGCAGCGCGAAGTCATCACCAGCCTGGCCGCCGCCGGCCTGGCACAGGCTGCGCAATTCCAGGCCAGCGAGCGCTTTGCGTTCTATGAGCGTGTCAAGCAGGCGCATGCCATCGTGCTGACGGGTGAGCTGCAGCCCTATGCCAACTTCATCTTCAAAAAAGGCGTTGTCGGAGCGGCCCTTGCCGCGTGAGCAAGGCCGTGTGCCGAGCGCCGGCAGCCCTGACAACGCGGCGCGATTGAAGCCGCGCGGCTCCAGCCAAGGCGGCCTGCGGCAGTACAACGAGCGCGTCGTGCTGCATGCCATCCGGCTGCACGGTGCGCTGGCCGGGGCCGAGCTGGCGCGCCTGACGCACCTCACAGCGCAAACCGTGTCGCTCATCACCAAGCGGCTGCTTGATGACGGCCTGCTGCTCAAGGGCGAGCCGGTGCGCGGCAAGGTTGGCCAGCCCGCGGTGCCGCTGGCGCTCAACCCGGATGGTGCCTACGCCATCGGCATCAAGGTGGGGCGGCGCAGCCTGGATGTGCTGCTGGTCGACTTCAGCGGCAACAAGCGCCAGCGCTGGCAGCTCGACTACGCCTATGCCGACCCCGACCTGTTGTTGGCCAACATCGGGCAGCGCCTGAAAGACCTCCGGCGCAAGCTCGGGCCCGCCGCCTGGGCCCGCGTGCAGGGCGTGGGCATGGCCGCGCCACTGTCGATGGGTGGCTGGCAGCAGCTGCTGGGCTTCCCGCCCGAGGTGGCGCAGAAGTGGCGCCGCATCGACCTGGCGCAAGCGGTGGGCCAGCTGACGACGCTGCCGGTTGAGCTGATCAAGGACACCGCCGCGGCCTGCGTGGCCGAACTGGTGGCCGGGCGCGGGCGCAGCATGAAGAGCTTTCTCTACATCTTCGTCGACACCTTCATCGGCGGTGGGCTGGTGCTCGACAGCCACCTGCGTGGCGGCCTGCACGGCAATGCCGGCGCGATCGGCTCGCTGCCGCTGTGGACGGCGCCGGGCGGGCGCGGCCGCGCTGCCGCGCCCGATCAACTGCTCAGCGTGGCCTCGTTGTTCAACCTGGAGCAAGCCTACGCCGCGGCCGGGCTGGAGCCGTCGGCGGCCGCCGACGCACGGGCCCTGCTGGCGCCGTGGCGGGTACACACCCAGCACTGGCTGGCCCAAGCAGGCACTGCGGTGGCGCAAAGCATCAATAGCGCGGCCTGCCTGCTCGACCTGGAAGGCGTCATCCTCGATGGATCCTTCAGCCGCGAGTTGCTCGCCGCGCTGCTCGAACACACGCACGCGCGCCTGGCCCGCTACAACTGGGAAGGCGTGTTCCAGCCGCAACTGATGGCCGGCACCATCGGCTCCGATGCCCGCGCCCTGGGTGGCGCGCTGTTGCCGCTGTACGCCAACTTCGCGCCCGACCGCGACCTGTTCCTCAAGGCCGGGCCGTGAACCTGCGGTGCACGGGCATACCCTCAGAGGTAGCCACCTATCACCTGGGGTCTTGCCGCGGGTGAAATACTGGGTTGGACAGCGGCAAACATAGCCGCTGCAAAACACCACGACCCTTCAGCCAGGAGACAAGACCATGCGCGTGATTGCCATCCGCCAAGCTGCCGCATCCGCGGCCCATTGCGACGAAGGCAACGAAGAGTCGGGCGAAGTGCCCAAACTCGCACTGCCGCTGGTGCGGCGCAGCTTCCTGAAGGGCTCGGGCGTCCTGATGGGCACCTTGGCCATCGGCAGCCCCTTGCTCGCACTGGCGCCCTCGCGGGTATGGGCGCTGGAACTCAAGACCCTCAGCCAGGCCGAGGGCGAGGCGATCCTCAAGATGGGCCGCACCCTGTTCCCTCACAAGCAGCTGCCCGACGCGGTGTACGCGCTGCTGGCCAAGGACATGGACGCCGCGGCGTCGGGCGACGCCAAGACCGCGCAAATGCTGCGCGACGGCGTGGCCGCGCTCAACCAGGCCAGCGGCGGCAGCTTCGCCAAAGCCAGTGATGCCAAACGTTTGGCCGCGGTCAAAGCCATCGAAGGCAACCCGTTCTTTGCCGCCGTGCGCGGCAAGAGCATCACCTCGCTGTACGACAACGACATGGCCTACAAGGTCTTCGGCTACCCCGGCTCGGCCTGGGAAAAAGGCGGCTACATCACGCGCGGCTTCCAGGATTTGAAGTGGCTGCCTGAGCCCGATCTCCAGGCCAGTCCCAAGGCCTACATGGGTTGAACCCTTCAACCAATACCAGAGACAAAACCATGGCAAAGATCGAACTCAACGACGCCTCGACCGTCGTCATCATCGGCTCGGGCGCGGGCGGCGGCACGTTGGCCAATGAGCTGTGCCAAAAGGGCGTGAAAGTGGTGGTGCTGGAAGCCGGCGCCATGCAAAGCCCGGCCAGCTTCATCAACGACGAATGGAAGTCGTTCGGGCAAATCGCCTGGCTCGACCCGCGCACCACCTCGGGCACCTGGCGCGTGGCCAAAGACTTCGCCGGGCTGCCGGCCTGGATCTGCAAGACCGTGGGCGGCAGCACCACGCATTGGGCCGGCGCATCACTGCGTTTCCAGGAGCATGAATTCAAGGCCCGCACCACCTATGGCGAGCTGGCCGGCGCCAACCTGATGGACTGGCCGGTCACGTTGCAGGACATGGCACCCTGGTACGCGCGCGCTGAAGACAAGATGGGCGTCACGCGCACCAACGGCATTCCGGGCCTGCCGGGTAACAACAACTTCAAGGTCATGCACGCCGGGGCCAAGAAGCTGGGCTACAAGAACGTGCACACCGGGAACATGGCCATCAACAGCGAGCCGCGCGATGGCCGTGGGCGCTGCATGCAACTCGGCTTTTGCTTCCAGGGCTGCAAGAGCGGCGCCAAATGGAGCACGCTGTACGTTGAGCTGCCCAAGGCCGAGGCCACCGGCAACCTCGACCTGCGGCCCGAATCACACGTGGTGCGCATCGAGCATGACGATGCCGGCAAGGCCAACGCCGTGGTCTACCGCGACAAGGCCGGTGCCGAACAGCGCCAGAGTGCGCGCGTGGTCTGCGTCGCCGGCAACTCGATCGAAACGCCGCGCTTGCTGCTGCTGTCAGCCTCGAACAAGCACCCCGATGGCCTGGCCAATTCATCGGGCCAAGTCGGGCGCAACTACATGCGCCACATGACGGGCTCAGTCTATGCCGCCTTCAAGCAACCGGTGCACATGTACCGCGGCACCACCATGGCCGGCATCATCCAAGACGAGGCCAAGCACGACACCAAGCGCGGCTTTGCCGGTGGCTATGAAATGGAAACGCTGGCCCTGGGCCTGCCGTTCATGGCGGCGTTCCTGAACCCGGGCGATTGGGGCAGCGAATTCGCCTGGTGGATGGACCATTACGCCAACACCGCCGGCATGTGGCTGGTGGGCGAAGACATGCCGCGCGCCAACAACCGCATCACCTTGAACAAGGATGTGAAAGACAAGTACGGCAACGCCGCACCCAACGTGCACTTCGACGATCACCCCAACGACGTGGCCATGCGCAACCATGCCTTCGAGCAGGGCGAAAAGGTCTACCAGGCCGCCGGCGCGATCAAGACCTACCGCACGCCGCCGTACCCCAGCACGCACAACCTGGGCACCTGCCGCATGGGCAGCAGCGCGCGCGACAGTGTGTGCAACGGCTTCGGCCAGACCCATGACGTGGCCAACCTGTTCATCTCCGACGGCAGCCAGTTCACCACGGGCGGGGCCGAGAACCCCACGCTGACCATCGTGGCCCTGGCCATGCGCCAGGCGGACCACATCGCCGCGCGCATGAGCCGGCGCGAACTCTGAGGCAGCCCGCCATGTGCGAATACTTCGTCAAGGCCGACCCCATTCAGTACGAGCAGCGCTCGCGCACCATCCGCATCCACGGGGTGCTCACCAGTATTCGGCTGGAGAACATGGTGTGGGACACCTTGGCCGAAATGGCCGAGGAAGAGGGTCGCACCACCAACAACCTGATCGTGCAGTTCCACGATGAGATCCTGGCGCACCGCGGCGAGGTGCCCAACTTCGCGTCCTTCTTGCGGGTGACGAGCATGCGCTTCCTGCGCCGCAAACTGACGGAAGCGCAGCGTGCCGTCGACCGCGAAGGCGGGGAGTTGCGCCCAAACGCCGGCGTCTCGGCATTGGCCATGACGCTGCCCAAGGTCGTCGCCATGGCGCGGCGTTCTTGATGGTGTTGGTCGACCCCACGAAACAGCGCCTACCTATGGTCAAAGTCATTCACACGATGATCCGCGTCATTGACCTGGATAAGTCACTTCAGTTTTACGCCGACGTTCTTGACCTGAAGGAATCACACCGGTTGGACTTCCCGGATTTCGCCCTGGTGTACCTGCGCAACGTTGCGAATGACTTTGAGGTTGAACTCACCTTGAACAAGGGCCGCACCGAGGCGTACACGCACGGCACGGGCTATGGCCACATCGGTGTGGTGGTGCCCGATGCGGCGGCCAAGCACAGCCAGCTCAGTGCCATGGGATACGAGGTTTCCCCTGTGAAGGAATTCAAACAGGCAGACCAGTTGCTGGCGCGGTTTTTCTTCATTCAAGACCCGGATGGCTACAAGATCGAACTGCTGGAGCGGCACGGCCACTACCAGTGATGACCCGCGTTCGCCCTGAACGCACAACTCAAACGGAGACGAGCATGACCCTGAAGCGCAAGACCCTTGCGTTGAGCCTGGTGATGACGGCCTGCTGGCTGGCCAGCGCCGCGCACGCCCAGCAGAACATCGACAAGCTCAAGCAGATGAAGGTCGCCACGACCGACCTGAACATTCCTCTGGTGCCGCAGACCGGCCGCAACGCCGACCAGCTGCGCGAAAACCTGAAAAAGGTGAAGCTGCCGCCCGGCTTCAAGATCGACCTGTACGCCATCGTGCCCGATGCGCGCCACATGGCCATCGCGCCGTCCACCAACATGCTGTTCGTGGGCACGCGCAAGACCACCGTGTGGGCCGTGACCAACCGCAACTCCGGCGACATGGCCACCGAAGTGAAGTCGTTCGCGCCTTCCTTGAAGTTCACCAACCCCAACGGCGTGTGCTGGACGAAGGACGGCTTCCTGATCGTGGCCGAGCACAACCGTGTGCTCAACTTTCCCGCCGCCGAGTTCTTCTATGAAGGCCCCGATGTGGCAGTCATTGAAGTGGCCGGCCAGGGCAAACTCATTCCCGAAGAGGAAGAGTCGTACAACCACGGCGCGCGCACCTGCCGCGTCGGGCCCGACAACCAGCTCTACATCACGCTGGGCCAGCCGCACAACGTCCAGCCGCGCGACAAGATCGACCTGTAC
>JANMYI010000465.1:0-2156 GCA_031381955.1 Burkholderiales bacterium | reverse complement strand
CACCGAGGCTTCGGGCAGCTTGCGGATGATGTTCCAGTGGGTCTTTTCCCGCGACCACGAGTTGGGCGGCCGGGCCAGCGACTGGTAGACCAGCTCCTCGTTCCAGACGATGCCGGCAAACGGGTTCTGGTGCTCGTGGTTGAAGCCCAGCGTGTGGCCGATCTCGTGCAGCGCGGTGTCGGGGTCGGCCGCCACGTCCCAGCCGAAGTTCATGGTGCGCGCGCTGCGCCCGATGTTCAGGATCTCGCGCCCGACCCACGACCAGGAACCGTTGCCGCGCATGAAGCCGATGCGGATCTCGGCGTCGTCGGCCGCGGCGACCTCCGCGAACTCCAGGCCGATGCCCAGCGCCTTCCAGGTGGCGAAGGCGTTGCGCACGGTCTGCTTCTGATTTTCGGCGCCTTTCCAGGTGACGAACTGGCGCGAGCCGTCGGGAAACTGCACGTCTTCGCCATCGCTGGCCTTGTCGAAGAAGAAGTAGTGCAGCTTGGTGCCGTTGACCCATTTGTCGACGAGGGTGCTGATGGCACGCACACGGCCGTCGTGCACCTCGGGGCCGAAGCTGCGCGCCAGGCTGGGCCGCACATTGCACATCGGGCGCATCGTGGGAACGCTGCCTTCTTCGGTGTCGTAGGCGGTGGGGGCCGGGTAGACGGGGGTGTTCATGTGCGCTCCTTCACGAGGCTGTTGGCGACGCCGCACAGTAGGCCGCGCCCGGCCGCGCCGCAATCTGCAAATTGGGGAGACGCCGCATGGCCCAGTGCGGCGAACCCGGCGGCGCTACCATGCGGCGGCACAGCCAGGAGAGCGCGATGAAATGGGAAGGCAACCGCCAGAGCGACAACGTGGAAGACGCACGCGGCGGCGGGGGCGGCGGTGGCGGCTTCGGTGGCGGGCGCAGCATCGGCCTGGGCACCGTCGCGGTCGCCCTGGTGGCGGGCTGGATCTTCGGCATCAACCCGCTCACCGTGCTGGGGCTGCTCAGCGGCGGCGGCGGGCAGGGCGTTCAGCAGTCGGCCCCGGCCGGCCGGCCACCAGCCGACGACACCATGGCGCGCTTTGTCTCCACCGTGCTGGCCGACACCGAAGACGTCTGGCGCGAACAATTCAAGGCCATGGGCACGGCCTACCGCGAACCCAAGCTGCGCCTGTTCCGTGGCTCCGAGCCCACGGCCTGCGGCCAGGGCCAGGCGGCGATGGGCCCGTTCTACTGCCCTGGCGACGAGAAGGTCTACATCGACCTCGGCTTCTACGAAACGATGCGCACGCGCCTGGGCGCGCCGGGCGACTTTGCCCAGGCCTATGTGATCGCCCACGAGGTGGGCCACCATGTGCAGAACCTGCTGGGCATCAGCGCCAAGGTCGACGGCATGCGCGGGCGCGTGAGCGAAGCGCAGCAGAACGCGCTGAGCGTGCGCCTGGAGCTTCAGGCCGACTGTTTTGCTGGTGTGTGGGCCAACCACGCCAACAGCGCGCGCCAGATCCTGGAGCAGGGCGACGTGGAAGAAGCGCTGAACGCCGCCACGCAGATCGGCGACGACACCTTGCAGCGCAAATCACAAGGCCAGGTGGTGCCCGAGAGCTTCACCCACGGCACCAGCGTGCAGCGTGTGACGTGGTTCAAGCGCGGGCTGCAATCGGGCGAGGTGAAGCAGTGCAACACCTTTGAGGCGCGGGCGCTGTGAGCCCTCGCCCGGGCAAGCGTCGCTTCGGCTAGGCCCGGGTTCGCCGGGCCCTGAATGCGAGCAGGCCAAGCCCGGCCAACATCAGAGCGACCGAGGCCGGCTCCGGCACCGTGGGCCGGCCGATGAAGGCTACGCTGTTCAAGCCGTCGGGGTCGGTGGTGAAGTTGCCGACGATCCAGCCGTCGTTGTTGATGCCGTAGCCGATGGTGTAGAAGCTGCCGTCGGGGGCAAACTCCTGCACCGCTCCCGGGAGCCCCAGCAGGCCCATTCCGGCGAGGGTGAAGCCGGTGACGACACCGCTGTCGTTGATGTCACGAAAGCGCCCCGATGCGGGGCCACTGTCGGTGCGCACGCCGCTGTTCAGGTCGTAGGTGAAGGGGCGGGCATTCGAGCCACTTTCGCTACCGGCAAGCACGCCATGGTTGTTGATGCCCTTGACGATGGTGAGTTCGCCGAAGGTCACCAGCGTGG
>JANMYI010000460.1:0-8532 GCA_031381955.1 Burkholderiales bacterium | reverse complement strand
CACCCGAGTAACCGCCGTGAACACACCCGTGATGACCCCCAGCGCCAGCAGCGACGCCCGCTTCCACCTGCACCCCTACACGCAGTTGCGCCAGCTCGAAGAACAGGGCCCGCTGGTCATCACCCGAGGCGAAGGCGTGTTCGTGTTCGACGAGCAGGGCAACAAGTACCTCGAAGGCATGGCCGGTTTGTGGTGCGCCTCACTGGGCTTCAGCGAAAAGCGCCTGGCCGATGCCGCCACGCGGCAATTGAACACGCTGCCCTATTACCACTCGTTCAGCGGCAAGGTGCCCGGGCCGGTGGCCGCGCTGGTGGCCAAGCTGGTTGAACTGGCACCCACGCCCGCCTTGCGCGCCGGCCGCGTGCTGTTTGCGAACTCGGGCTCCGAAAGCAACGACACCGCGTTCAAGCTGGTGAAGTACTACCACAACGCGATTGGCAAACCGGCGAAGAAGAAAATCATTGCGCGCGTCAAGGGCTACCACGGTGTCACCGTGGCCGCGGCCTCGATGAGCGGCCTGGCCAGCATGCACCAGCACTTTGATTTGCCGCTGCCCGATGTGCTGCGCGTGGGCTGCCCGCATGCCTATCAATACGCGGCGGCCGGCGAAAGCGAAGACCAGTTCTGCGACCGCCTGGTGCGTGAGCTGGAAGACACCATCGCACGCGAAGGCGCGCACACCATCGGCGGCTTCATCGCCGAGCCGGTGCAAGGCGCGGGCGGCGTGATCATTCCGCCGGCCGGCTACTGGCCGCGCATTCAGGCGGTGCTGAAGAAGCACGAGATTCTGTTCATCGCCGACGAGGTGATCACCGGCTTCGGCCGCCTGGGCGAACGCTTTGGCAGCACGGTGTTCGGTTTGCAGCCCGATATGCTCACCGTGGCCAAGATGCTCACATCAGCCTATGTGCCGATGAGCGCGCTGTACGTGAGTGATGCCATCTACCAGGCCGTGGCCGACACCTCTGCCGCCGTGGGCACCTTCGGCCACGGCTACACCTACAGCGGCCACCCGCTGGCCTGCGCCATGGCACTTGAAACGCTGCGCATCTACGAAGCCGACGACACGCTGGGCCATGTGCGGCGCGTCGCCCCGCGCATGCAGGCCGGGCTGAAGCAGTTTGAAGGCCACCCCATCGTGGGCCATGTGCGCGGCATGGGGCTCATCGGCGCCATCGAGCTGGCGCAAGAGCCGGCGCAGCGCAAGCCGTTCGATGCTGCGCGTGGCGTCGGTGCCTTCCTGGTGAGGCGCGCGCAGGCGCATGGCCTGATCACGCGGGTGTTGATGGGTGATGTGATTGCCTTGTCGCCGCCGCTGATCATCACCGAGGCCGAAATCGACTTCGCCATCGGGGCGCTGGGTAAGGCGCTGGAAGACACCCACGCGTGGGTGCGCGGGCAAGGCTGACGCCACGCGGCATTTGGCCATAGGGATGGTGGTTAACCGCTGCGCTGGTAGGCTGGCCGCCCGCCATGCAGCCAAACCAGGAGAAGCGTCATGAACGAAGCCATTGACAAACTCATCAGCATCGCCAAGGAAGAAGTCGGCACACGTGAAGGTGCTGTGAACAACACAGGCGCGCGCATCGTCGAATACCAGGGTGCCACCTGGCTGCAACCGGGCGCCTGGCCCTGGTGCGCGGCCTTCACCGCATGGTGCATGCGCGAGCTGCTGCAAGACGAGGCGGTGCGCGACTACTTGAAGACCTACTTCAAGCGCAAGACGCTGACGTTTTCAGAGGCCGAAAAAATGCGTTGCCGCGATGCCAGCGCCTATGGCTGGGAGAAGTGGGCGCAGCAGCTTGGCGTGCAGGTGCTGGGCGAAAACAGCCTGGCCAAGGCGGGCGACTTCGTGGTGTTTGACTTTTCGCACATCGGATTGGTGATCGAAGACCAGCCGAAGATCTCTGCCAAGGTGAAAACCATTGAAGGCAACACCAATGGCAAGGGCGAGCGCGACAGCACCAGTGGCGACGGCGTTTGGCTCAAGGAGCGCGACCGCACCTTGACCAAGAGCTACATTCGCGTCTTTCCAAACTGACGCCGCAGGAAAGCCATGCCCGAACCGCAATGGGAAACCACAGGCAGCAGCCGCATTCCGTTCGCCGTTTACACCAGCGAGCAACTGCACCGCCGCGAACTCGAACGCTTCTTCTACAAGGCGCATTGGTGTTACGTGGGGCTGGAAGCCGAAGTGCCCAACCCGGGCGACTTCAAGCGCACCAGCATCGGTGAACGTTCGGTCATCCTCACACGCGACGCCGACGGCGCGCTGCATGTGGTGGAAAACGTCTGCGCTCACCGCGGCATGCAGTTCTGCCGCGAACGCCACGGCAACCGCACCGGCTTCATCTGCCCCTACCACCAGTGGAGCTACACGCTCAAGGGTGACTTGCAAGGCGTGCCGTTTCGCCGCGGCGTGCGTCAGGGCGCCAAGGTGCAGGGTGGCATGCCGGCCGACTTCAACCCGGCCCAGCATGGCCTGACGAAACTGAAGGTGGCGCAGCGCGGTGGCGTGGTGTTCGCTTCCTTCGACCACGACGTGGAGCCGTTTGAAGACTACCTGGGCCCGGCCATCCTGACTTACTTCGACCGTTTGTTCAGCGGGCGCCAGCTCAAGCTGCTGGGCTACAACCGCCAGCGCATTCCGGGCAACTGGAAGCTGATGCAAGAGAACATCAAAGACCCCTACCACCCCGGCCTGCTGCACACCTGGTTCGTCACCTTCGGCTTGTGGCGGGCCGACAACCAGGCCGAGCTGAAGATGGACGCGCACCACCGCCACGCGGCCATGATCTCGACCCGCGGCAACGCCGGCCAGGCGGGTGAAGCGGCGCAGGTGTCGAGCTTCAAGGCCGGCATGCAGTTGCACGACGACCGCTTCTTGGACATCGTGCCCGAGCCCTGGTGGAACGGCCCCACGGCGGTGATGACGACCATCTTCCCCAGTGTGATCTTGCAGCAGCAGGTGAACAGCGTGTCCACCCGGCTGATCATTCCCGACGGCCACGGCCACTTCGATTTTGAGTGGACGCACTTCGGTTTTGCCGACGACGACGAAGCGATGACCCAGCGCCGCCTGCGCCAGGCCAACCTGTTCGGCCCGGCGGGGTTTGTGTCGGCGGATGATGGCGAGGTGATTGAACTCTCGCAGATGGGCTTCGAGAGCAAGCCCGGCCACCGCACCCTGGCCGAACTGGGCGGGCGTGAAGTGGGCGACACCGACCACATGGTGACTGAAACGCTGATCCGCGGCATGTACCGCTATTGGCGCGAAGTGATGGCCGACGAGAAGCCTGCTGAATCTCGAACACCAGCATGAAGCCGGAAGACTTCTACTCCTTGACGCAGCTCTACGCCGCCTATGCCGCGGCGCTGGACGCACGCAACTGGAACGCCTGGATCGACCTCTTCACCGAAGCGTGCAGCTACCGCCTGATGCCGCGCGAGAACCATGAACGCGGCCTGCCGCTGGCCACGCTGTCGTTTGAAAGCAAGGGCATGCTGAAGGATCGCGCCTATGCCATCAGCGAAACGCTGTTTCACGACCCGTACTACCAGCGCCATGTGATCGGCGTGCCGCGCTTGCTGAAGGTGGATGAACAAGGCGCCTGGCACGTGGAAGCGAACTACGCGGTGTTTCGCACCAAGCTTTCGAAGTTGACCACCGTGTTCAACGTAGGGCGTTACCTGGACACCGTTGTTAACGAAAGCGGTGAGCTGAAGTTCGCCGCCAAGCTGTGCGTGTACGACAGCGAGATGATTCCCAATTCCATCATTCACCCGATCTGAATAAACCATCATGAGCGCAGACTGGCTGGATGCCGCCGCAGAGCAAGACCTTTGGGACGGTGCCGGCGTGGCCGCCATCGTGCTGGGCCAGGAACTGGCGCTGTTCCGCGTGGGCGATGCCTTTTACGCCACCGACAACCTGTGCACCCACGGCCATGCCCGTTTGTGCGAAGGTTTTGTCGAAGGCCATGAAATCGAATGCCCGTTGCACCAGGGCCGGTTTGACTTGAAAACCGGCGAGGCCACTTGTGCACCCTGCACCGAGCCCATCAAGACCTACCCCATCCGCATTGAAGGCGGGCGGGTTCAGGTGCGCCTGGGTTGAGGCCCGGGCACCGCACGAGCCAAATCATCACCACAAGTAACGGAGACAAACATGAGTGACACCTACGTTCTGGTCCACGGCGCCTGGCACACCGGCGCTGAACTCGAAACCACGGCCGAGCACATTCGCAAAATGGGGCACACGGTGCATTGCCCCACCCTGGCCGGCAACCGCCCGGGCGACAACCGCGCCACCACCGGGCTGATGGACGCGGCGCAATCGCTGGCCGCATACCTGCGCGAAAACAACCTGCAAAAGGTGCGCCTGGTGGGCCACAGCTACGGCGGCATGGTCATCACGCAGTTGATGACGCTGGAGCCGGCGCGCGTGCAACGCCTGGTTTATGTGAACGCCTTCGTGCCCAACCCGGGTGAATCGCTGAACGACATGGTGCCGCCTATTTACGTGGGCCTGTTCGACCAGATTGCCGGGGCCAGCAATGGCGCCGTGACGCTGCCCTTCCCGATCTGGCGCGAGGCGTTTATCAACGACGCTGACCTAGCGCTCGCCACCTCAGCCTACGAGAAGCTCAACCCCCACCCGTACAAGACCTTCACCGACAAGGTGGCGCTGACCGAGCCGCCAGCGGCTTGGCAAGTGGGCAAGAGCTACGTCAATTGCCAGCAAGACACAGCCTTGCCGCACAGCCTGCCCTGGCACCCGCGCTTGTCTGAAAAGCTCGGGCTGTTCCGCTTGGTTGAGTGCCCGGGCAGCCATGAGATCTGGTTCACTGACCCGGGCACCATTGCGCGCGCCATCGTCGCCGCCGGGCGCGACTGAGGCTTTACGCGAAGGGCACAGGCCCTGTGTTGCCCCCCGCGTCACCGACGCCAGCGCCCTGCCAAGCTTCTCAGCTTGCGCAGGCCGCGCGCCGTGTTGTGCAGCAGCGCATCGCGAACACCTGATTCGCCAACCGGCTTGGGGTTCAAGCCCCACGAACGCAAGCGGCCGTTGGCGGCGTACAGCAAGGCGCGCTTGTCGATGGCCGGGGTGCGAAACGTGACGCTGAATGACACCGACACCTCGGGCCCGTTCTGCACCCAATGCGGCGCGTTCACAGGGAAGTGCAGGCCGAGGCCCGGCGTCAAATCAAAGTCCTGCGACTTGGCTTCAAAAGCGTCTTGATAGTTCAGGTTGCGGTGGGCACCGCCGTAGTTGGATTCGATTTCTTTTTCAGTCAGCACGCTGCGGTCAGTGCTGTCCCACATGTGGACTTTCTTGCTGCCGGTGAGTTGCAGCAAAAAGTTGTGTTCACCGTCCATGTGGTATGGCGTGCGCGAGCCCGGTGAGCTGATGAAAATATAGCCTTCGTGGCGGCGCATGCCCGGTGTGAGGCGCTCAGACAAGTGCGCCACGTCTGTCAAGCAAGCGTCCAGCAAGGCGCGGTAAGTCGGGTCGGCTTCGACGTTTTTCAGCACCATCCACGAGCGGCAGGTCTCGATGCGGCGTATGGTTTCTTGCACGCTCAAACCGTTTTGCGGTGTGAGCTTGTCATGCATGTCGATGTCAATGGTGCCGACGTTGTATTCGACCTTGGCACTCGGCAAGCGGGTGGACAGCGCGACCAAGCTTTCCAAAGAAAAAAGCGGGTTGCCACACAGCGCATGCTTGACCAAAAAAGGCTGGTGCGGAAAGGCGGCGTTGAACAGCGCGGGCTCGAGTTGAAGGCGCGTGGAAGTGGGGTTTTCGGTGGGCGTCATGACGGCGTTTTTTTTGAAATTTTGGCGCGCTTGCCTTGCAGCCTGCGCTTGATCTGCATTAGCGCGGGCAACCAACTCACCAAGCGCTTCCCGCGCCAACCGCCACCGGCGATGACGCAGGTTTCGATGGTGCGGCCCGAGCGCCACAAGTGGTCAATCATGGGGTGATCGGGCTTGGCGCATGAGTCCATCCAGGGGAAGCTGGGCTCGTCAAACGCACTGCGTATGCTTTCCAATTCCAACAACACGCCGGGCGAATACTTTGCATACTTTTCTTCGAAGCCAATCTTGAACGCCCAAGCGCCGTCAGGGCCGATGAAGTTACATTTCATCGCGATGGCAACCCCGTCCAAGCGCAAGGCGAACAGGCCCAAACGGCCGCGCGCGTGAGCCTGCGTGATGACCTCAGTGAAGTAGCGACGGTCTGGTTCGGTGGACGCGAACGCCGAGCCTTCGCGGCCCTTCCAACCGCTGGCTTCCAAGCCCAAGAATTCATCGAGCCACGGCTGCGCATCGGCACCTGGCAGCAGGCGATCGAAGCGCATGTCGCCCTGCTCGCCCAGGCGCTGCACCAACCGCCGGTATTCTTTGGACTTCTTTTTGCTCAGCGCGCCGTCCAAGTAAGCGCGACTGTCTTGCGCAGCATCCACTTCAAGCAACGCGCGATCAAAGCGGCCTTGTTGAAAATGGGGCCGCTTGAGGTCATCAAGCGCATGTTTCAACACGCCGGCAAACGGGCCGTCTGCGCGCATGCCTTGCAGGCTCAAAACTTCGCAGTGGGCCTGCGGCGAGGCCAGCCACGTCAAAAAGGAGTGCAGCGTGTCGTGGGCGTGGTTGCGGCTGACCAAAGGAGTGCACAGGAAGACGTATTTGTGCTGCCACATGCGCAGCGACGGCAAGGGAAGCCCGCGGTAGTTGGCACTGCGCTCCATAGGAAACACGCCGCACAAACTCGGCGGTTCGCTGGCTTCGTCAAGCACCAGCATCAGCTCGAGGCGGGGCGCGTCGTTCAGCGCTTGCAAGCCGGGCATGATTTGCCACGGCTCGTAAAACACATTGGGCTCAAGCGCCGATGCAGCCAGAGCCTGCCATCTCTGAACATAGGGCAGTAACTCTTCCGCCGTTCTCACCACGCGAACGCCGAGCCGCCTCTCCCTGACGCGGACCACGTCAGCGTTCAGTGCACGCCAGGTGGCATCGGCAGGCCACAGCGAGCTGACCGTGTCAGCACCAGACGCCGCGGTGGTGACGCGGCAGTGTTCAGCGTTCAAGGTGGCACGCATGTGAAACGGTCGAAGGCTGGGTCAAGCGAGCGAGCGCGGCACGAAGCGGCGTTTGATCCTGCGAAGCCAGTCTTCAACATTGAATTTCAAGCGGTCGCGTTGCAACACCAACCAATGCAGCTCGCTGGTGTCGGTACAAAGCGAGCGTTTGTATCGATAGTCGCCAGCCATGAAGTCGTAAACGCGATGCCCGGCTGCGGCATTGAAGCTCACCGCCATGGCGTGGGACACCAAACCGGGACTGTCCTGGCCGTCGAGTAAGCTGTAGTTGATGCCTGATTGGTAGTTGTACACCTTGTCGCGGTAGACAAAGTTGTACAAGCAGCTGATGACTTTGTCGCCGGCCGACAAGCGAAGCAGTTGGACCTCACCGCGCGCGAAGGCCGCGGCAATCAGCCGCTGGTGAAAGCCGACAACATAGCCGTTCAAGAACGCGCCGGAACGCCCTCTGGAGGCCCAGTAGGCCGAGTGCAAGGTTTGCAGTTCGACCATGATGGCCTGCGCTTGATCCAGCGTTTGCGCGGCTTCCAGCTTCAACGGCCCCAGCAATGCGTACTGCCGAAGGCTGCGGCGAATTTGGTATCTGGGCTTATGGCCCAACAGCTCTAAATAGTCTTCGATGTCCTTGCCCGCGCTTTTCGAAGCGTCGACCGGTGGTTCACCGCTTGGGCGGTTTGGGCGGTTTGGGTGTCCTTCGCGTTTCGGGCGGTGCAAGTCATCGGTGGCTTGCGATTCGCGGCCCACGTTGTCTAGCTGCACCTGAAAGGTGGTGCTGGTTCGTTGGTGCAGCCGCGTGCCAGGCGCGCCTGTCAGTTCGGTTGCCACATGGGTCATGCCAGGTAAATGGCATTCGTCCCAGGACGGCACTTCGTTGACCAAGTGATTGAGCATGGCGCTTTGCACGGCGTCGTGCACGGCCCTGTCGATGAGCAACGCGTTGTATTCAATGGTGATTTCGTCGAGTTGGCTGTTGCCGGTGCAGTTCAAATGCAATCCATGGCTGCTGATGAACCCGTGGCGCCTGACTTGGCGACTGGCCAGCAGCGCCAAACCCACTGTGCGTCCACCCTTGCGGCTGCGCATCAAACGCGGACGCTCGGCGGCGGGCAGGGTCTCGAGCCAGCTGCCTATCCAGGTCCACGACAAGAAGAACGAGTGGTCGGCGCGGGTCAGCAATTCGCGCCACTCCACCTCCAACTCGGCCACGGTGAACTGCCCACTAATTTGAGTACTTACCGGGCCGGTGGGCGTTGCGTTGACAAAATTCATCGAGCTGGCTTTGGCGTTCATCACAGAGATTCGGAGCGAGCACGCACAAGACAAGGCAACTTGGGCCGTTACCACACGGACATCGCCGTTGTCATCGCTCGCGCTGACAGGTGCCTTGAGCAAATTTTGGGAGGCCTGCATACGTAGGCGTGGAGCACTGATT
>JANMYI010000355.1:0-7419 GCA_031381955.1 Burkholderiales bacterium | reverse complement strand
GTTTCGATGGGTTCGGGTGAGTGACGCAAGCCCGACCACCGGGCTTGCGCGGCTCATCGTAGAAAGCGCGGTTCCCGCCGCCATCATCGAAAGTTCACGGCGCCGTGAACCCTCTGCCCTGCGTATTGGGGGTGGCCAGCCCCGCCAGGGTTTGCGCCGCCTCGGTGGCCACGGCGTGGGCCAGTTGGGCGCTGGTCTGCGCCAGTTCAGCCAGCAAGGCGTCAAGCGGCGGCAGCGCAAAGCCGGGTGTGCGCAGCGCCTGTTCAAACAGCTCGAGCTGCCGCTCGGGCAGGCCCTGGGCCACCCAGGCCTTGTGCAGCTTGGCGGGCAAGCCGGGCTCGGCCCAGGCCTGCACTTGTTTGTGCAACAACTCGGCATCGTTGAGCGGGTGCAGCGCAGCTTGGGCGCGGACATCGTCGCCGGCCTGGTGTGCAGCCATGGGAATTTGCTGCGCGGCGGCGATCAGCGCGTCGCGCAGCGCCGTGAATTCATCGTGTTGCAGCTTCATCGCGGTGGGGTCGCGGTCGATGCGCGCGCCGATCATGCGCGCCTCGGTGGCCGTCATCACCGTGGTGAATTCGTTGATGCGCGCCAACAACCCAAACAGCGGCAGCAAGGGGGCGGCCAGGCTGCGCGCATGCAGCTCGCCAGGGAACGCGGGCAGCCGGGTGGGCACGATGTGGTGATAGTCGAAATCGGGCACCGGCGGGTCGAGTGCGGCAATGCCGAAGCCCGCGCTGAGGGTGAAGGCCACACCCGCGGCGGCAAAGAACACACCCGAGGCGTAGATGGTGACGATGCCGGCGATGGCCAGGAAGCCGAGCACCACCAAGACCGAGCCCACGGCGAAGAACACCTTGGCCACCGACGCGAAGGCGATCTTCGACGCTGCCACCGTGATGGCCACGAAGGTGCTGGCCGAGGTGCTGGGCGGGTAGGCGTTGCCATACTCGTCTTGCATGGCGAAGGTGACGCTGTAGGTGAAGCCGGCGGTGAGCGGGCCAATCGGCGTCCACACACCGGGTGCCAGCCACGACCAGGTTTGCAGCAGCGACCAGACGGCCGTGCCAAAGGCGCCCGGCACCACGCTGCCGAGGGCCGGGCTGGCAATGCGCGCCACCGGCGAGCCCACCGAGGCCACTTCGTCCAGCACCACCGAAGACGGCAGCATGGCCGCGTGCGCGGGGTTGCTCAAACGCCCGGACACCACATACGGCGCCTTCCAGCGGAACGCCGCTGCTCCGGGTGCCGGCATGGTGAAAATCCAATTGCCCGAGACGGGTTCGAGCATCACCGTCACCACCGTCGTGGCTGTGTAAGGCCCGGGGTCGCTGCCGCTGCCGGTGACTTCAAGCGTTACTTTGGATTGACCTGCCTTGTAGAAGCTGGCGGCCACGCTGGCCACGGGCGTGAACTCAATGGTCACGCCGACGACGGTTTCTTGCAGCCCCACTTTGATGGGCACGCTGGTGTACAGCAGCGTGCCTTGATAAAAGACCCGCGCCGTGGCCAGGCCGATGTCAGCGCAGAAATTCTGCATTTGCCAGCTCAAACCCACGGCCTCGCCAGGGAAGATGGATTTGGCCGCGGCGAAGCTGAGCTGGGGCGCAGCGCCCGCGCTGGCAAGGGGCAAGGTCCTGCTGGCGCAGGCCTGCGTCAGATCGCATTGGCCCAGCACGACGCCGGTGCTGTCGGCGCAACCGCGCAGCATGACACTCCCGCCGCTGGCGGTGCCGGGCAGGTTGGTCACGAACGAGAGCACCGCCGTGGCGCCCGCGGCGATGGGCGCGGTGGGCAGCTTCATGGTTGCCAGGTTCTGGCCCGCACCGTCAAGCAACTCCAGCGTGCTCACCGAGGCCGGCGCCGCTGCGCAGCCGGCATTGCGGATGCTCAGCTCGGCCACGCATTCGGCGCCGGGGCACAACTGCGCGGGCGCCCAATTGACATGGCCGGTGCTGCTGCGCAAGCCCACGCGCAAGCTGCTCAACAACCAGGGCACGGCGTCGATCTTGGGCACGAACACGGTCAAGCTCGGCGCGCTGCGGGCGTTCTTCGGCACCGTGGCCTGGCAATCGGCGGTGGCCGTGACATAGGCCGTTGCCGCGCACGGAAAGCGCACTGCGGTGAAGGTGAAGCTGCGTGTTGCACCCGGCGGAATCGGCGGCGCTTCAGCGCGCGTGGTCACGGTGAAATGCGCCGCGGCCGGGCCATCGGGCTGGGCGTTGATGTCCAGGCACACCGTCATCGGCACGGGCAGTTCCGCGGGGTCGATGCCGGCGTTCACCACCTCCACCGTCACGCTGGTGGCACAAACACCCACCACCGGGGTGGGCAACTTGATGCCGGCAATTTGCAAGTCACAAGCCATGTGCCACTCCTGAGTGCGCGGGCCGCGCCCGCGGGAGGCTGACTGTGCGCCTGTTGATCGAGCGGTGTTGACAGATTCAATGCCAAGTTAGGGGGAAAAGGGCCACGGCCCACGAAACTTTCCCTGACCCGTGACGTTGGGCGTAGGCTTGATCTGATACGCCAATGAAGGGGTGGCCAGCGCTGCCCGCGCAGCACTGAAAGCGAGGCCGCCATGCCTGGTCATTTCACCCACATCTACAGCGCCCGCCGGGTGGCCGACCACCTGCTGTCAGGCCACTTCCCCGACTGGCCCGTGCCCATTCCCGAGTTGCAGAACTACAGCCCGCAGCAATGTGGGCAGGTGATGAAGGAGTGGGAGAAGTACACCGCCATCGGCGCGATTGGCCCCGACCTGTTCTATTTCTCGCAGGACTACAACAGCGCCCCGCTGGGCCCGGTGTCTGACGAGATCATGCTGGCGCTGAAGACCTACTACTACTTCGACAGTGCCAAGGAAGACGACTGGGAGCCCTTGCTCATCATCCTGGAGCACGTCAACTCGTCGCTGGCGCAGGTGCTGCGCTTCCTGATCAAGCTGCAAAAGATCTGGAAGGAGTTTGTAGAAGGCTGGAACAAGACCATCGGGCCGATCGTGTCGTCGGTCGACGATCTAACCGATGCCTTGACAGGCGGCGTGCTCAGCGAATTCAAGGTCGTGATCGAACAGCTGAAGCTGGCCTTGATCGCCATCGGCGAGCAGGAGATCCTGACCTTCAAAGACATCTTCACGATGTTCAACACCTGCATCCAAAAGGGCTTCGACGAACAGTCGTTCCTGTGGAGCGACATGACCCACTACCGCCGGCCGTCGGCGCTGTGCCGCGCGCTGGTGCGGCAGTCGCAGCGGCTGGCTGAGGAAGACAGCGCAGACTCACGAACGCGTTCGCGCCAGTTCCTGGCCTTCGCGCTGGGCTACATCACGCACGTGGGCACCGACGTCATCGCGCACTCGTTCGTGAACGAGCAATGCGGCGGGCCGTTTCGCAACCACCCGCAGCGCCACCATCTGATCGAAAACCACATCGACGCCTGGAACTACAGCCAGAGCCATTCGGGCAAGCTGATTCCGGCCGACCCCTGGGGCGCGACCGACAGCTACCCTGAGCTTTCCATGAGCGCGTTGTGGTTCGCCGTGCAGTTGACACCCGGCGACGCCGAGCAGCCGATGGGCGTGCAGCGCCCCGAGCCCTTGCCCGAAGACCCGGCCGAGCGCAAGAAGGCGCTCGATGTGGATGGCGACATGCCGGGCTGGATGGCCGACTCGATCATCCTCGCCCTGATCGACACCTTCATTGACCACCCGCACCCGCAGATTTTTGGCGGCGATGGCTTTCAGGCCAAGATCGACCAGGGCAAGCTGGCCGATGTGATTTTCAAAGTCACCGGCAACGGCATGACCAAGCCCTTCAGCGAGTTGCTCGATGGCATTGCGCCTGCACCGGGTTTCAAGGTGCCGCAGGGCTTTCCGCTGCCGTGGCAGATGCAGGCGATCTACAAGATCATGATCACGTTCTACAAGTTCTCGTACAGCGGCACCTGGGAACTACAGAAGCCGCGCAAGCCCGACTTCATCATCACGCCACCGGCATCGGACATTGAAAACCTGCTGCAGCCGCCTGACTTCAGCGGCATTGATGGCAGCAACCCGGCGCTGGATGTCTGTGCCGCCATCGTGGCGCTGGTGGAGTGGGCGATCAAGGAGCTGGAAGCCGCCATCAAGCTGGCCACCGATCTCATCAAGATGCTGGCCAGCCCGGGCAGTTACCTCATCCGCCTGGGCCTGTACGAGCTTTCCATGATGGTGTGGGACGTGGTCATGAAGACGCACGAGGTGCTGGCGCACACGGGCTTCTTCATTCCGCACGGTGAGCAGCGCTACGGCGACGGCGAGCTGCGCCTGCCCGATGAAATCGACCTGCCGCTGATCACCCTGGGCGGCACGGTCGACAGTGCCTTCCGCGCCGCGCTCGAGGCCGCCATCGACCCGCTGGGCAACCTCGACAAAGACCCGTCGGTGATCGGCGTGAGCCACTCGGTGCTCGACGTTAACTATCCGTATTACCCGGTTCTGCGCAAGCATCTCAACAGCGACGGCACGGTGCAGCGCCCGCTGGAGGCCTGGGAATTCCGCCGGCCCTGGGCCTACCCCAGCGTGAGCCTGCTCACCACCGATGGCAAGAACAACATCACCATGGCCACGCCCACCGAAACCTACGACCCGAGCAAGTCTGATGCGAAAGCCGCTCAAGGCGCCTACAAGCCGCTGCGCCCCGGGCCTTACGGCATTGGCGCGCGGCCCGACGTGTTCTTCCGCCTCGGCGCACCGATTGACACGCCAACACGGCTGGCCTACGAACACGCCCAAACGCCGGCCGAAACTGACCGGCTGAACGAAGCCCACCTGACCGGGCGAAAAGTGTTCAGCCCCTTGGGCGACCCGATTCCCTTTTCAGCGCACCTGATCAGCCGCTTGACTAACGATACAGGTTACTCAACCCAGTACAACCTGGACAGCGACCGCGCCTTCGCCTACCTGACCTGGGACTGGATTCGCCGCGACGCCAGCGATGGCGCGCTGACGCACTTCAACCCGAATGCCAATGCCACGGCCACCACCGAACTCGGCTTTGTCTACCGCAAGCCTGTTGTAGCGCCACAGGCAAGCCTTGAATGGAACCTGGGCAACACGCCGCTGCAATTGAGATACGTTGACGCCGCGCCAGCGCTGCCACCGGTTCCCCCCATCCGCTAGGAAAGGGCGAAGAACATGAACGAACACGAGCGCAATCCTTGCAACTACCCGCGCTGCATGGCCGTGCCCAACGGCCCGCATTGCCCGCGCGCTTCAAGCTGCAAGCCGCACGAAGGCAAGCGCTACAGGCTGGTCGAGTGCCCGCCCGAAGCCATTGCCAACCCGCCTTGCCCAGGCGACCAGCCGCCACCTTGCCCGCCTCCGGCGCCGGTGGATGCCTGCGGCAGCCCCATGCCGAACCCCAAGCGCCCGCAGCGGCCCGCAGGCCATGAAACGGGGCGCACGGCTGACCCCACGGGCCTGACGAAAAACGACCTGGAACACCCCAACCCGCCCGGCACCTGGGGTGGCCCGCGCAAGGACATGCCGCTGCCGTATCTGATGATCCGCGCCTTCCCGGGCGACCTGGGCGCGCGGCCGCTGAACCGCCCGTTCTGGGAAAGCCCGGACATCTTCATCCTGCCCAACGTCCACCCCTCGGCGGCGCCGACCATTCCCAAGACGCTGGGCAGCGTGGCCGTGGCCCATCAGCCCAACACGCTGTACGCGCATGTCTGGAATTTTGGCCATGGTGCGGCGAGCGAGGTGTTGGTGGAGTTCTATTGGTGCGACCCCTCGCTGGGCATCAACGCCGGCAGCGCGAACCTGATCGCACAGACCACGGTCACGCTCGGCGCCAAGGGCAGCGGCCACGCACACGCGGTGGTGAAATGCCCCGTGCCGTGGCGCCCGGCGTTCCTTAACGGCGGCCATGAGTGCTTGGTGGTGCGGGTGTGGGACAACCCGTCTGACATGTGCGGCATGCCCACGTTCGACGCCGCTTCAAACCGGCACATCGGCCAGCGCAACATTCATGTGGTGATGGCCGGGGCCAGCCCGGCCCAGCCCACGCGGGCGAAAGCCCTGCCGGGCCGCGCCGGGGCCGCCACGGCGCCGGCAGCTAACCTCAAGGCCTTGGCCATGCCGCTCATCTTGCGTGTGGGCGCGCTGTATCAAGAGCCGGCGCAGATCACGGTGGAGCGCATCCCCGCGCACGACATGCCTTGGCTGCAACTGCGCAGCGGCGAACGTGGCCGCTTCCCGGCCACGGCCACGCCCACCGGGGCGGCGCTGTTGTCAAGCCCCTTCGCGGCCGGCAGTGGCCCATCGATGCTGGGGCTGAGCGCGAAGCACTGCGTGAGCGGCGAAGACCAGGCCGTGGCCTTCACCACCAGTGATGCTGCGCCCGAAAAGGGCCAAGCCCATGTCTACCGCATCAGCGCGACACAGGGCGGCGTGCTGTGCGGGGGCTACACGGTGGTGGTGATGGGGCAGTAGTTAGGCGCGCGCCGAGTTGCAAGGCCTCTTGCGCACCTTGCACGTCGGCGTGGCGGGCAGGGCGACAGTCGTGGTCTCGTTGGCGTTACCCTTGCGCGAATCCAATCAAAGCCTGGCCGTTCCGGGGAGAACCGACATGACGCCACCCACCCCGGCATCGGCCGCCCCAACAGACGACAGCTTCGAGCTCTGGGACTTGCGCGTTGAAGTGATTTGCCCACCCGGCAAAAGGGTGCTGTGTGGCGCCACGCCCGGCGACCACTTCGAGTTGCGCGGCGAGATGCTGCACCTGCCTGCGGGGCAGGGCTTTTCGATTTTCTCGCTGGCGGCGCTGCTGCCCTTGCTGCCGGCCAAGCAGCGCATGACGCATGCCAATGACTGGATGACGAGCGACGCTGACGTGGCCTGCCCCGACCCGAACTGCTCCACGCGGCTGCGCATCACGCGCACCGGCAAGCGCCGCTTCAGCCATGCGCAGACCACGCTGGTGCCGCTGCCCGGCGCCCCTTCTCAAACACCGCAGGAGCCGCCATGACACGCCCCGACACCATCGAACTGGCCAGCGGCTACCGCATCCCGCGCGTGCTGCGCGGCGGCTGGCAATTGGCCGGTGACCACGGCGCGGTGGATCGCGCGCGGGCGTTGAACGACATCGGCCTGTTCGTCGATGCCGGCCTGGATACCGTGGATGGCGCCGACATCTACACCGGCGTTGAAGCCCTGTATGGCGAGTTCAATGCGTTGAACGACGCCGGTGGCGTGCGCCGCCTGCAAGTGCACACCAAGTTCGTGCCGGACTATGACGACTTGGCCAACGTTGATGAGGCGTATGTGCGCCGCAGCGTCGACCGTTCACGCCGGCGCCTGCACCGTGAGCGGCTCGACTTGGTGCAACTGCACTGGTGGAACGTCGAGGTGCCGGGCTTCGTGCAAGCCGCCCG
>JANMYI010000351.1:0-1982 GCA_031381955.1 Burkholderiales bacterium | reverse complement strand
GCTTGGGGCTGGCAATCACGTGCTTGATCGGGATCGGCCTGGATGCACCCAGCACGCGCCCGCCCTTGTCTAGCCAAGCCCGCACCACGGCGGGTGCGGCGGTGGCGCCGGATTCGGTCAGGCGGTTGTCCACGAAGTAGGGCACGGCGTCCTGGTAGCGGGTGTAGACCAGGCTGGCGTTGCTGGACTTGCCGATCTGGTCACGCAGGGCCGCGCGCGCCATCCAGGCGGTGATGGAGTCTTCGTCGGGCACGCCGACACGGCGGCCGCGCAAGTCAGCCAGGGTCTTCAGCGGCGAATCGGCGCGCACCAGGAAATTGGCTTTGTAGTCTTGGTAGCCCTTGGTCAACGCCAGCAGCTTGTAGCCCGACTGCTTCATGGCCAGGATCGAGATGTGCGCCGGGTGCACCATGGCCAGGTCGAAAGTGCGTTCGGACAGGCCCTGCCGCAGGCTGGGGTAGTCGGCCACCGGTTCGATCACCACGGGCTGCGCCAGCAGCCTGGACAGGTCTGCGGCGATCGCGGCGTAGCGAGCGCGGATCTCGTCGTTGGGCACGCGGTAGGTCACGCCTTCGTTGATGGCCAGCACCAGCGCAGCCTGCGCGACCCCCGCGCCCAGCAAAGCAGCCAGCGCCAAACCGCGCAACCAGACGCGCAAACAACTCAACACCATGGCGCTTCCTTCAAGACAGGTTTCAAGATATTTCCGTTGCCGCGTTTTCCGCTGCATGCCGCGGTTTCAGGCCTTGGCCGTCTTGCGTGCGGCGGTCTTGGCCGCGGCTGGCTTGCCCGCCGCGGCTTTGCCCGCGGGCCGCACTGCGCGTGGCTCGAACTCGAAACTGACCTTGCCTTCCTTGTCGTCATAGGCCAGGCGCGCCTTGAACTTGCGCCGCGTCTTGTTGGAGACAAAGTTCTCCAACAAGTCGGTCTTGCCACCGGCCAGCAGCTTGGCCATCTGCTCGCGCGCCACGGCCTGCTGCAAGATGATTTTGCCGCTCTTGAAACCACACGTCACGCTGGCGCCCACGGCGCGCTCGCACACATAGCTCGTGCCATGCTCGTAGACATGGCCCTGGCACTTCGGGCACGGGCCCAGGCTTTCCTGCGCTGAAAAGTCGATCGGCTCGCCGCTTTCGCCGGCCGCGCGCTGCTCTTCGCCGAAGTCGAATTCGAGCTTCCAGTTCTTGATCTCTTCATCGAACGCCAGCTTCAGCTCGGCCGTGAACGGCCAGCCCGCCTTGGAGCGAAAGCCGTCCAGCGGGCCGATGCGCTTGTCGCGCAGGAACTGCTCGACTTCGTTCAACTCGAAGCTGCGACTGCCCGGGATCTTGGTGATGCTGAAGCCGCAACCCTCGCCGTCGAGCGCGCCGGCCGCGCCCGTGCAGCTATAGCGGCGGTAGTTTTCCTTCACCACGCCGGCGCAGTTGGGGCAGGGCGTGGCCAGGGTGGCGTAGTCGCCGGGAATGGTGTCGCGGTCGTAGTCCTTGGCGCGGCGCACGATGCCTTCGGCCATCTTGCCGATCTCGGCCATGAATTGGTCGCGCTTCAGGCGGCCATGCTCCATTTCCGCAAGCTGGTATTCCCAGTTGCCGGTGAGTTCCGGCCGAGTCAACTCTTCCACCCCCAAGCCGCGCAGCAGCGTCATCAACTGAAACGCCTTGGCCGTGGGCACCAGCTCGCGGCCGTCGCGCAGCATGTACTTTTCCATGATCAGGCCTTCGATCGTGGCCGCGCGCGTGGCTGGCGTGCCCAGGCCTTTTTCGGCCATGGCCGCGCGCAGCTCTTCGTCGTCGATCATCTTGCCCGCGCCTTCCATCGCCGACAGCAGCGTGGCCTCGGTGTAGCGCGCCGGCGGGCGCGTCTTGTTGGCCAGCACTTGCACCTCGCTGGTGGCCACCCTCTCATTCGGCGTGATGGCCACCAGGTTGGCGTCTTCGTCTTGCGCTTCCTTGCCGTACACCGCCAGCCAGCCCGGGTTGACC
>JANMYI010000320.1:0-10212 GCA_031381955.1 Burkholderiales bacterium | reverse complement strand
GGCCGGCCAATTCGGTGCAGAACATCTTGCTGCATGCGGCCAACATGCTCACTTCGGTGTCCACCACGCCCGCTGGCTTGGCATCGAAGCGGCGGGCGCAGCCTTGCGCCATGCACCAGCCGGCATACAGCTCGGCCTGGGCGTCGGCGAGCATGGCCTGCACGAGCTGGAATTCACCGATCGGCTGGCCGAACTGTTTGCGTTCGCGCGCATAGGCCACCGATTCGTTCAACACCCGGCGCGCCAGCCCACAGGCCAGCGCCGACATGTGGATGCGGCCGCGGTCCAGCACCTTCATCGCCGTCTTGAAACCGCGCCCGGGCACGCCGCCAATGATGTTGGCCGCCGGCACGCGCACGTCTTGCAACACCACATCGCAGGTCTTGGTGCCGCGCTGGCCCATCTTGCGGTCGGCCGCGCCCAGGCTCAGGCCGGGGCTGCTGGCGGGCACGATGAAGGCCGTGATGCCGCCCGCGCCCGGGCCATCGGTGCGCGCCATCAGCGTGAAGGCGCCGGCGCGCGGCGCGTTGGTGATGAAACGCTTGCTGCCGTTGAGCACGTAATGGTCGCCGTGCAGTTCACCGCGGGTGGTGATGGCCGCGGCGTCGGAGCCGGCGCCGGGTTCGGTGAGCGCGAACGACATCATCAACTCACCGCTGGCCACGCGCGGCAGGTACTGCTGCTTCTGCGCCTCGGTGCCGTCGATCAGGATGCCTTGCGAGCCGATGCCCACGTTGGTGCCGAAGGCCGAGCGAAAGGCCAGCGCCGTCTGGCCGAACTCATGCATCAACGCCACTTCCTGCGCCATGCTCAGGCCGATGCCGCCGTAGGCCTCGGGGATGGACAGGCCGAACAGGCCCATGGTCTTCATGTCGGCCATGATCGCGGCCGGCACGTCGTCGCTGTCTTCCACTTCGTTCTCGGCCGGCACCAGGCGCTCGCGAATGAAGCGCTGCACGCTGGCCAGCAGCAGCTCGAAGGTATCGTGATCCAGGGCCATGGCGGGGTGTCCTTCAGCGGCGCTTGTGTCTGAGCCCGGCACGATACCGCGCCATACTTGTTTGATGAACGAATCAACCTTCACCCTGGACGATTGCCAACAAGCCCTGGCCCAGGCCCAGGCCCTGCTGGCCGACCTGCGCCGCGCCGCCACCGTGCTGGTGGGCCCGGGCTGCGAGGCCACCGCCTTGCAGCGCGAGCAGGCGCGCTGCCACGGCCTGGCCTGGGCCGCCACCTACGTGAGCGCGCTGGAATGTGCCCTGGCCTGGGCGCGGGCCCTGCAACAGGCCGGCGCGTTGGGCGAACTGGAAACGCTGTTGCTGCACGCCGGGTTTGGCGAATACCTGGCGCAACTGAGCGGCGGGCTGGCCATGAGCCCGGGCGAGATATTTCGCGCCGAAAGCCTGGCCAGCGGCGCGGCGTTGGCCGCCTTCAATGGCGCGGCGGCGGTGCAGGCCTTGCGCCGTGAAGGCTTCAGCCCGGCGCGCCGCGCCCGCCTGGCCGCGCTGCTGGCTGAAGGAACACAGGCCCTGCGCTATGGCGATGCCGGCCTGCACGACCCCGACTTGCAGCACACCCGCGAAGCCTTTGCCCGCTTTGCTGACGACCACGCCGAAGCCGCGCACGGCTGGCATTTGCGCAACGAGTTGGTGCCCGATGCCGTGGTGGCTGAACTGGCGCAGTTGGGCGTGTTCGGCCTGACCGTGCCCGAAGCCCATGGCGGCCTGGGCCTGGGCAAGGTGGCGATGTGCGTGGTGACGGAAGAGCTGTCGCGTGCCCACATCGCGCTGGGCTCACTGGGCACGCGCACCGAGATCGCGGCCGAGTTGATCAGCGCCAGCGGCACGCTCGAACAGCAGCAACGGCTGCTGCCGGCCATCGCCGGCGGGCATGTCATTCCCACGGCCTGCTTCACCGAGCCCGACGTCGGCTCCGACTTGGGGCACCTGAAGACGCGCGCCGTGCGCGAAGGCGACACCTGGCGCGTGCATGGCAACAAGACCTGGATCACCCACGGCGCGCGCAGCGACCTGATGACCCTGCTGGTGCGCACCGGCGAGCCGGGCTACAAGGGCCTGAGCATGTTCCTGGCCGAGAAGCCGCGCGGCAGCGCCGTCACGCCCTTCCCCGCGCCGGGCATGAGCGGCGGCGAAATCGAAGTGCTGGGCTACCGCGGCATGAAGGAATACGAGATTGCGTTCGACGGCTTCGCGGTGCCCCATGCGGCCTTGCTCGGCGGTATGCCGGGCCAGGGCTTCAAGCAACTGATGCGCACCTTCGAGAGTGCCCGCATCCAGACCGCGGCCCGTGCCGTGGGCGTGGCGCAAAACGCCATGGAACTCGGCCTGGGCTATGCGCTGCAGCGCCACCAGTTTGGGCAGGCGCTGATCAACTTCCCGCGCGTGGCCGACAAGCTGGCCTGGATGGCGGTTGAAACCATGTTCGCGCGCCAGCTCACCTTGCACGCCGCGCGGCGCAAAGACGCCGGCCAGCGATGCGACAGCGAAGCCGGCATGGCCAAGCTGCTGGCTGCGCGCGTGGCCTGGGCGAACGCCGACAACGCGCTGCAAATCCACGGCGGCAACGGCTATGCGCTCGAATCGCGCATCAGCCGGGTGCTGTGCGACGCGCGCATCCTGAGCGTGTTCGAAGGCGCGGCCGAGATCCAGGCCAACATCATTGCCAAGGGTTTGCTCGCGGGCAACGGCTGAACTCATCCGTTAGGCTTCAAGGTCGCGGCCGGCGGCCCGTTGCGCGGGCGGCATGTTTGAAGGCACAGTTCGCCGGGCGGCACTTGCAGCAAAGCGAGCAAGACATGCCCGGCGGGCGCAAGCGCGTGCATTGGCAATGGAGCCAGCCGCAGCCCCAGCGCAGCACACGGCGCGACTATTTCGGTGGTGAACAGCAACGACGAAGTCGGTGCCGCCTTTTCCACCTTTGCCAGGGGGCGGCCGGCTTTGGCCGGCCTTGGGGCTCTCATCAAGCGGGCAGTGAATGCCAGTTGCCAGCCATACCGCAGGTCGGCGCGGTGAACCACGTCATCAACTACATCCCGCAATTGAATTTGTACGTCGATGCCACCGCCAAACATCAACCCTTTGGTGTGTTGCCCCTTCCTTTGCGCGGCAAGCCTGTGTTGCACGTGGGCCAGTGGCGCGACGGCGCGGAAGTGCCCGATGCCACGGTGCTGACTGACGAGTTCTCCCTGACGCTGACCTTGACCCGTGTGGAACGGTTTGTTCGCCTGCCCGTGCCAGGCGCCTTCTTCGTCATGCCCTTGGTGGGCGGCACCACCGTGGGTGGCATGGTTCAAGCCGACGATGGTGAGCCGGTGCGCCACGACACGGCGTGCACCAACGGTGTGGCGGTGGAAACGTACCTCATCGAACTGCCCAAGGGCATGAAGATGTCGGGCCTGCCGCCACCCCTCAAGTTGGCCAGCAGCGTGTGCAGCTCTTTGAGGCCAGTTACACGCAAAAAGGGCAGACCCTGCACATCCAGCGCCGCCTCGAAGACCGCACACCCACAGCGGTGTGCTCGCCGGCTGTCGGCAACGAGTACCGCCGTTTGGGCGGACAGGTGATCGACCACCTGAAGGCACAGGTGCTGTATCGCTGAATCTTGGGTGCACCGGGCAGCGTTGCACGCCTCGCACTGCCGCGGCGGCACGCCCTTCAGGGCCAAGCCAGACGTCTAGACAAGGGGGTGACGCACCGCAGGCGCGGGGTTGCCGCCTGGCGTGGCACGGGGCGAAGATGCCGGCACCACACGAGAGCCCCTTCATGAACCAGCCCGAGCAGCCCAAGCCCATCTCCGCCCTGCCCCATGCGAACCTGGCAACACGCATGGCCGCGCTGCAGCGGCTGCGCGCACAGATGGAAGAACTGCACGCGCACCTCGAATACATGAAGCTCATGCTGCGCCTGAAAGACCAGCGCGGCGGCTGACCCCGCGGGCCGCGGGCTGCTGCTGGTAGGCTTGCGCGTTTTCCTCAACCGCAGCCCACCATGTACGAAGACCTCAGCCTTTACATCGACGGCCAGTTCCTCCAAGGCGAGGGCCGGCACGAGCAAGACGTGTTCGACCCCGCCAGCGGCCAGGCCATCGGCAAGTTGCCGCATGCCACCCGCGCCGACCTCGACCGCGCCCTGGCCGCCGCAGCGCGCGCCTTCGACACCTGGAAGCACAGCTCGCCCATGGAGCGCAGCCGCATCCTGCGCAAGGTGGGTGAGCTGTCGCGCGAGCGCGCCAACGACATCGGCCGCAACATCACGCAAGACATGGGCAAGCCGCTGGCCGAAGCGGTGGGCGAAGTCATGCGCTGCGCCGACCATTGCGACTGGCACGCCGAAGAGTGCCGCCGCATCTACGGCCGCGTGATCCCGCCGCGCACGCCTAACGTTCGGCAAATGTCACTGCGCGAACCGGTTGGCGTGGTGGCCGCCTTCACGCCCTGGAATTTTCCGTACAACCAGGCCATTCGCAAGATCAGCGCGGCCATTGGCGCGGGCTGCACCATCATCATCAAGGGCCCGGAAGACACGCCCAGCGCCGTGGTGGCCATCGCGCGTATCTTCCACGACGCCGGCCTGCCGCCGGGGGTGTTGAACGTGGTCTGGGGCGTGCCGTCGGAGGTGTCGCAACACCTCATCAGCTCGCCCATCGTGCGCAAGGTGTCGTTCACCGGCTCGGTGCCGGTGGGCAAACAGCTCGCTGCATTGGCCGGCGCGCACATGAAGCGCGTGACCATGGAATTGGGCGGCCATTCGCCGGTGATCGTGTGCGACGACGCCGATGTGGAACGCGCCGCCGACATGCTCAGCACCTTGAAGTTCAGCAACGCCGGCCAGGTCTGCGTCTCGCCCACGCGCTTCTTTGTGCAAGAGAAAGCGTACGACCGTTTCATGGCCCGCTTCATTGAAGCCACGCGCAAGATCAAGGTCGGCCCCGGCCTGGAAGCCGACACCCGCATGGGCCCGCTGGCCCACGCCCGGCGCCTGCCGGTGATGGAAGAAATGGTGGCCGACGCCCGGCGCGGCGGCGCGCGCATTGAACTGGGCGGCGAGCGCATCGGCACCACCGGCAACTTCTTCGCGCCCACCGTGCTCACCGGCCTGGCGGCTGACAGCCTGGTGATGAACAGCGAACCGTTCGGCCCGATTGCGCCGTGCGTGCCGTTCAAGGATCTGGACGAAACCATCCGCCGCGCTAATTCATTGCCTTACGGCCTGTCGTCGTACGCCTTCACCACGTCGACCAGGAGCGCGCTGAAGATTCAAAACGGCATCGAAGCCGGCATCGTCAACATCAACCACTTCGGCCAAGCCCTACCCGAGACGCCCTTCGGCGGCATCAAGGACAGCGGCATCGGAAGTGAAGGCGGCAGCGAGACCTTCGACGGCTACCTCACGACCAAATTCGTGACGCAGATGGACTGAGAACCTGCACCTCGAACCTGCGCTACGAAAACTTCTCGTAAACATCGGTGAACTGCGCGCCGTCCCACGCATAGAGCAAGTAGGCGGCATGCAGGCAAGCGCTGGCGCCGCGCGGGCGGAACAGGCCCACGCAGTGGCCGCCGTCGCGGCGCACGCTGCGATAGGCCACCCCGGCTGAACCGGCCTGGCGCAGCCGCGCGCCCAGCGCCTGTGAGCGGCTGTAGTCGCCCGGGGCGTGAACTGCCGCCGGCACGGCACCCACCGGCCGCAAATCGTGCAGCTTGGCATCGATGGCCACGTGGTACAGCCGCATGGGCAGGTGCATGGCTGCCTCGATGGTGGTGGCCAGGAAGCGGGCGTGGTGGTAGCGGGTTTCGGCCACCGCCGTGGCGCGCTCACGCGCGGCATAGAACACACCAAACTGGCCGTTGCCAAAACGGCTGCCTTCGGTGTTGACATGCGTGAACGCGGCCATGATGGGCCCGCTGCCGGGGCCGAAGATGCGCTCGCCTTTCGGCACCCATTCGACCAGCCCGGTTTCATCACGCAGGCGCTCGTTGGTCAGCGCCTCCAGGGCATACAGAGCGGCAAAGTCTTCGGCGCTGGCCACGCGGTCGAACAGGTTCACCGCCGGGTAGCGCGTGGGCACGATGCGGCAGGCCTGCGCCCAGCGCACGCGGCGCAGGGTGGGCTCGCTCAAGACCAGCCGCCGCCGCGCACGCCGTCAAGGTAACGCCGCACGGCGTTCAGGTCGCTCACATTGCCGGCCAGCATGCGCTGCAATGCGCTGCGCCCGCCGAACGGGGGCGCGGCATTGGGCTTGCGCACCCAGGCGTCGGCTACCTCGGGGGCGGGAAAGAGGATTTGCAGGCTCTTGTAGATGCCCAGCAGGTTGGACAGCCGCTCCAGCGTGTCGCGCGGCAGGCGCGCCTGCGCGGGCAGCTTGCGCCAAGCGAAGTAGGTGGACCGCGGCGGTTCGCCCAACAACGCCAACTGCTCATCGACGGAAAGGCCCCACGCTGCGGCCAGGCCGGCATAGGCGCGCAGGCCGGCCGCGGCCATTTGCTCGGGGCTGAATTCAACTGCTTGCGGGGCGAGGATGGCGCTCATGGCTGGATCCGGAAATGGACTTGCGGACAATAATAGTCCTGAACTGCATTTTTGACCAGACCGTCACTAATGGCGGGTTCAGGTCGCGCTGCGGTGGGGTCAAACCGGCTTGCACGAGAACACCGCGCTCCAGCGGCGCAGCGGTGCAGCGGTGCAGCGGTGCAGCGGTGCAGCGGGTAGCAACGCTCGCGCAAGGCCGCGCCGCGCGCCCAGGAAGTCACGCCATTTCTCACCCGCGCGACGAGCACAAAACCTAGCATGCCGGCTGTACAGATTTGTTTGCCCGCCCATGCCAGCCAACGTGTTCAAGGATCTCGATGCGGCCCAAGCCCGGCTATGGGGCCAGGCGCCGCAACGCCTGCATCACGGCTGGGCGCAAAACGCGCTGTTCAGCCTGGACGCGCTGGCCGGCCTGATCGAGCGCTACCCGGCCGAGCACTGTTCACTGGTGGCGACGTCGAGCCAGGGCAGCACCACGCGGCAATGGCGCGAAGGTGAGCTGGGTGGCTTGAGCGGGCGCCAGGTGATCGACACTATTGCGCATGGCGGCTTGTGGCTGAACCTGCGCAATGTGCACCTAATTGACGAGCGCTACGGTGCCTTGCAGGACGCCGCCTACGCCGAACTGCGCGCCGCCCTGCCCGGCTTCGACGCCGGCGCGCTGCGCATGGGCATTCTCATTTCCAGCCCGCTGGCGCAGGTGCATTACCACGCTGACTTGCCGGGTCAGACGCTGTGGCAGATCGCCGGGCGCAAGCGCGTGTACATCTACCCGCCTCATGCCCCCTATCTGCCGGCCGCGGCGCTGGAAGACATTGCCCTGAGCGGCGTGGAGGTCACGCTGCCGTACGACCCCGCGTTCGACCGCGACGCGGTGCTGATGGAGCTTGCGCCGGGCCAGATGCTGCACTGGCCGCTGAATTCGCCGCACCGGGTGGACAACCTCGACAGCCTGAACATTTCGGTGACCACCGAACACTGGACGCCACGCATCCGCCGCTCGCAGATGGTCACCTTGGCCAACGGCGTGCTGCGCCGCCACCTCGGGCACACCCCGCGCAACCGTGCCTTGAGCGGCCCGGGCTTCTGGGCCAAGGCCGTGCTGCAAGCCGTCTGGCGCCGCAGCCCCTGGGCGCAACGTATGCAACGCCTGGCGCGGCCGATTGACTTCCGCCTGTCGACTCATGCGCCCGGCGGCATGACCGACATTGCGCCGTACCACCGGTGAACCCGACTTCATGCGCAACAGCCGGCGCGCGCCCGGCACCGGCCGGCCATGCACCCGCTGGCCACACACCTGCCGGCCACACACCCGCCACCAGCGCCGCGGCTGCGCCCGGCCAGTGCGCCGGCCAGCCCTGGCGCGTGCAGCGCATCGCCTCGCTGAACGACTTCCTGGCGCGCTGGCAGCAACTGGCCACGCCCGCGCCGACGCCGTTTCACAGTGCCGCCTGGCTGCGCCACTGGTATGCCACGCTGGGCCGCCAGCCCGGCATGGAGCCGCTGTTGTTGTGTGCGCGGCGCGAGGGCGACATGGCTGACGCGATGTTGTTGCCGTTGGTGCGGCGCCGCCAGGGCCGCCTGGCCATCGTCGAGCCGCCGGATCGAGGCGTGAGCGACTACAACGGCCCGCTGCTGAACCCGTCGCTAACGTTTGACGCAAGCTGCGCCGGGCCGCTGTGGCAGGCCTTGAAGCAGGCACTGGCCGGCAACGACCTGCTGCGCATCGACAAGCTGCTCCCTCAGGTGGGCGGCCAGCCCAACCCGCTGGCCCTGGCCTTGCCCTGCCAGCCGTGCAACATGTTCGGCAACCACTTCAGCATTGAGGGCACCTACGACGACTGGCGCCACAGCTTGGCCAAGGAAGTGCGCAAGGAGTTCGAGCGCACCTGGCGCGTGTTCAGCCGCATTGAAGGCGCGCACTTCATTCGCGCCAGTCAGCCGGCGCAAGCGCTGAACTTGTACCAGCAACTTGAAGCCATGCAACACACCCGGCTGGCCGGCACGCCGGGCTACCAACTTGACGACGCTGCGCACAGCGCGCTCTATGCCGGCTTGCTGCAAGAAGGGCTGCAAGACGGTTTGCAAAGTGGCCAGGTGGTGCTCACCGCCTTGATGCACGGCGATGAAGCCATTGCCGCGCTGTACGGCTTGCTTGAAGGCGGCTGCTACACCATGCTGCGTGTCAGTTTTGCGGGCGACGCCTGGAAGCATTGCGCGCCGGGCAAGCTGATTCTCGAACGCACCATCGCCCACCTGCATGAACAGGGTTGCCGGCAGTTCGATTTCGCCATTGGCGACTACGCCCACAAGCGCATCTTCAAGACCACGCCGCGGCCGCTACTGGATGCCTGCGTGGCGCTCTCGTGGCGCGGCCAGCCCGCCGTGGCCGCCTGGCGCGCGCGCCACCTGCTGCGCCCCCTGCTGCGCCGCCACCCCGCCTTGGCGGCGTGGGCGCGGCGGCTGCGCCGCTGAGCGACGTTGGACGCCTAAGCGGGCAACAAGGTTTCGAGCAAGGCGCGGTAGTCCGCGGCGCAGCGGTCCTCGGTGAACTGCTGCGCGAACGCGCGCGCCCCTTCAGGTTGGCCGCTGTCGAGCGCGTGCGCCAGCGCGGCGGCCAAGGCGGGCGCGTCGCCCACCGGCACCAGCGCGCCAAAGCGGCCGTCTTGCAAGATCTCGCGCGGGCCCACCGGGCAATCGGTGCTGACCACCGGCACGCCGCAGGCCATGGCCTCGACCAGCACGTTGCCAAAGCCTTCAAACCGCGAGCTGAGTGCGAACGCGCGCGAGCGCGCCAGGCTGGCAAAGGGGTTGGCCACCACGCCCACCAGGGCCACACGCGGCGCCACGCCCAGTTCTTGCGCCAAGGCCTGCAAGGCACGGCGCTGCGGCCCTTCGCCGCACACCACCAGCCGGGCCTGCGGGCGCGCTGCGGCCAGCAGCGCAAATGCGCGCAGCAAGGTGGGCAGGTCTTTTTCATCACTCAGCCGCGCCAGCGCCAGCACCACCTCCAACCCGGCGGCTTCAAGCCACGGGTGGGCCGCGTCGCCGGCCATGCGCGCCGCCAGGTCGGCCGGCAGCACGGGGTTGTAGATCACCTGCGGCGCCAGGTGGCCGGCGCTCAAACCCACCAAGTCGGCCTTCACGCCCTGCGACACCGCCACCACCGCGTCGGCGCAGGGGTACAGCGCACGCAGCAGCAGTGGCAGCGCGCGGTAACGCCAGCCGCCCATGTGCGCCACCTGCTGGCTGGGCGGGGCGTGCTCGCTTAACACCAGGGTGCAGGGCACCCGTGCCAGCGCCCGCGCCGCCACGGCGGCCAGGTTGCTGTGCGGGAACGCCGCCAGCAGCGCCTGCGGCCGGCGCTGGCGCAGGCAGCGCGCCAGGGCCCGCACCGCGGCCAGCGTGCGCTCGGCGTGCAGGCAGATCACGCCCACGCCCGGGCGGCGCACCTGGGCCAGGGGTGTCAGTTCGTGCACCACGATCGTCACCTGCACACCGAGCCGGGCCAGGCCTTCGGCCAGGCGCAGCAGCGACAGCTCGCCACCGCCCACGCCCAGGCGCGGGGTGTAGATGAACAGGTCGCGCAGCGTCATGCTTCGCGTCATGCTGCGCGTCATGCCCCGCGCAAGCGCCGGGCCAGCAGGCCCAGGTGCCCGCGCAG
>JANMYI010000314.1:0-6009 GCA_031381955.1 Burkholderiales bacterium | reverse complement strand
GAAGTACTTCACGGTCTCGTAGTTCAGCAGCGAGTCGATCGCCCGGCTGTGCGCGGTGGAATCGAGCTCGTTCATCTGGCGCCGGAACTTGGTGCGCCATTCGGTCACGGCCACCGTGAAGCCGATGTACAGCACCAGGGCACCCAGCGTGATCAGCGCAAAGCCGGCGTCGAACTTCCACGCCAGCAGGCCCAGCACCATGGTCACTTCGAGCAAGGTGGGCACGATGCTGTACAGCGAATACGAGATCAGCGAATGCACCGCGCGCGTGCCGCGTTCGATGTCGCGCGTCATGCCGCCGGTCTGGCGTTCAAGGTGGAAGCGCAGACTCAAGGCGTGCAGGTGGCGAAAGACTTGCAGGCTGATGCTGCGCGCCGTGCCCTCGGTGGCCTTGGCAAAAATCAGCTCGCGCAGTTCGGTGAACAGCGAGGTGGTGAAGCGCAAGCCCGCATACGCCAGCAGCAAGCCCACCGGTACCACCAGCAGGGCGCGCGCGTCGCCTGGCTTGAGCGCCAGGGCATCCACCAGGTGCTTGAGCAGCAGCGGCACGCTCACATTGGCCGCCTTGGCGCCGACCATGAAGGCCAGCGCAAAACCCACGCGCCAGCGGTAGCGCCACAGGTAGGGCAGCAGTTTGCGCAGCGTGGCCCAGTCGGAGCGTGCCGGCTGGGGCGTCAGGGCGTCGGCCGGCAAGGCGGGCGAACGCTGGGCATGGGCGTGAGGGGGCATGGAAGAATGGGTGCAGACTGAAGTGAGACAGAGCAATGACCGAAGCCACACGTTCCCCGCCCAAAAGCGTGATGACCGCGCCCCTGAGTTTGCCCGATGGTTCGGAGCTGGTTTTGCGCGTGATGCCGCTACCGGCCGACGTGAACGGCAATGGCGACATCTTCGGCGGCTGGCTGATGGCCCAGGTGGACCTGGCCGGCGCCGTGCTGCCCGCGCGCATCGCCAAAGGCCGCATTGCCACCGTGGCGGTGAACCAGTTCATCTTCAAGCAGCCCGTGTCGGTGGGTGACCTGGTGAGTTTCTATGCCCGCGTGGCGCGCGTGGGACGCACCTCGATCACCGTGCACGTGGAAGTATTTGCTGAACGCAACCCGGCCGCGCTGCAATTCGTGAAGGTGACCGAGGCCAACGTCACCTACGTGGCCATCGACGCCCAGGGCCGGCCGCGGCCCGTGCCGCACGAATAGCCGGCCGCTGCGGCCGCGCTGCGCTCAGCCGTGGCTCTGCCCGAACAGCCGCGCGGTGCTGATGACCGGCGCCGCCCGGCCCTCATGCGCGAAGCACGAGAGCGCAATGGCTGGCCAGCGCGCACTGTCTGCCGCCCACGTTCCAAGGCGCGCTCGAGCGCGTGGAATGACCCGATTCCGCAATCAGCCGCGCCAGCGCATCGTCACTCGGCCCCGGGTGCCCGGCGCGCCGGGCGCGACCGTCAATCGACGAAGAAGTCGGCGATCAAATCTTGCGTGCCCGGCACCACGGCGTAACGGTCGAGGTCGCTCACGCCGGCGGCGCGCAGCACGTCATCATCGATGAAGAAGTTGCCCGTGCTGGCGCGGGCGTCGCTGGTGAGGATGAAATAGGCCGCGTCGGCCAGGATCTCGGGCTTGCGGCATTTGTTCAGGTCGATGCCCGGGATCATCTGCAACGCCGCGGTGGCAATCGCTGTACGCGGCCACAGGCTGTTCACCCCAATGCCATGCGGCTTGAATTCACCGGCATGGCCCAGCGTGCATTCGCTCATGCCGTACTTGGCCATGGAATAGGCCACGTGGTGCTTGAACCAGTGCTCGCGCATCGACAGCGGCGGGCTCATGTTCAGCACCTGCGGGTTGCGCCCAGCCTGCGCGCTCTTGATCAGCTCGGGCAAACAGGCCTGGGTGCAGCAATAGGTGCCGCGCACGTTGACGCCGAACATCAAATCAAAGCGCTTCATCGGCGTGGCCGGTGTGGGCGTGAGCGAAATGGCGCTGGCGTTGTTGATCAGGATATCGATGCCGCCAAAGCGCTGCACGCCGGCGGCCACCGCGGCGGCCACGGCGGCCTCATCGCGGATGTCGCAGGGCACGGCCAGCGCCTGGCCACCGGCGGCTTCAACTTCCGCCGCGGCGCTGTAGATGGTGCCCGGCAGCTTGGGGTTGACCACGGTGGTCTTGGCAATCAACACCAGGTTGGCGCCGTCTTGCGCCGCGCGTTTGGCGATGGCCAGGCCGATGCCGCGCGAGGCGCCGGTGATGAACAGCGTCTTACCCTTCAGGCTTTGAAACATGGTTTATTCCGGTTCAAACAGACGTTAATGGAATTGCGAAAAATCAGGCCGGCGCTTTTGAAAGAACGCCTGGAAGGCTTCCTTGGCTTCGGGGCTTTGCAGCGCCTGGGCGAAGACTTCGCCTTCCGCGCGCATGGCGTGCAACACGGCCTCGCGTTGCGGCGCGCGCAGCAGGCGCTTGGCGTTGCGCACCGCGCCGGGCGGCAGGCCGTTGAAGCGCTCGGCCACGCGGCGCGCGTGGTTGAGCACCTCGCCTGCCGGCAGCACGGCGTTGGCCAGGCCGCACTCCACGGCGTCGGCGCCGGTGAAGGGGTCGCCGAGCAGCAACTTCTCAGCCGCCCGCGCCCGGCCCACGATTTGCGGCAGCAACAGGCTCGATGCAAATTCGGGCACCAGGCCCAGGCTGGTAAAGGGCATCACCAGGCGCGCTTCGTCGCTGATGTAGACCAAGTCGCAATGCAACAGCATCGTGGTGCCCACACCGATGGCCGCACCCGTCACCGCGGCAATGACCGGCTTCTCGAAATCGATCAAGGCGTGCATGAACTGGAACACCGGCGAATCGTTGACGTTGCTGCCGCCCTGCCCGGGTGCGCGCTGCATGAAGTCTTCCAGGTCGTTGCCCGAGGTGAAGATGCCGGGCTGGCCGGTGATCAACAAGGCGCGCACCGCAGCATCAGCATTGGCCGCGCGCAGCGCGTCGGCCATCGCTTGGTACATGGCGCTGGTGAGCGCGTTCTTCTTTTCGGGGCGGGCAATTTCGATGGTTGCCACGCCGTTGATGGTGGCGGTCTTGATCGTCATGTCTGGCTTTCTTGAATTCAAACGCGCTCGAAGATGCCCGCCGCGCCCTGCCCCGTGCCCACGCACATGGTGACCATGCCGTACTTCAGGTTCTCGCGGCGCAGCGCGTGGATCACCGTGGCCGCGCGAATCGCGCCGGTGGCGCCCAGCGGGTGGCCCAGGGCGATGGCACCGCCCATCGGGTTGACCTTGCTGGCGTCGAGCTTGAGGGTGTTGATCACGGCGAGTGACTGCGCGGCGAAGGCCTCGTTGAGCTCGATCCAGTCGATCATGTCTTGCGTTAACCCGCCGTAGCGCAGGGCGGCGGGAATGGCCTCGATGGGGCCGATGCCCATGATTTCAGGCGGCACGCCGCGCGAGGCAAAACTGACGAAGCGGGCCAGGGGCGTGAGGCCGTGCGCCTTGACGGCGGCGCCACTGGCCAGGATCAGGCAACCCGCACCATCGCTCGTTTGCGAGCTGTTGCCCGCGGTCACGCTGCCCAGGCCGGTGGGCTTGCCGGTGGGGTCTTTGGGGGCGGCAAACGCGGGCCTGAGCTTGGCCAGCGCTTCAACCGATGTGTCGGCGCGCGGGCCTTCGTCGAGCTTGATGTTGCGCGTCTTGGTGCTCACCTCGCCGGTGTTCAAGTCGGGGGTGCGTTCGCTCACGTCGAACGTTGTGATCTCGTCGCTGAACTCACCGGCCTGCTGCGCCGCGATCGCCTTCTGGTGCGAGGAATAGGCGAATTCATCCTGCGCCTGCCGGCTGACGTTCCACTGCTGCGCCACTTTCTCGGCCGTCAGGCCCATGCCGTAGGCGATGCCCACGTTGGCGTCCTGCGCAAAGACGGCCGGGTTGAACGAAGGCTTGTTGCCGCTCATCGGCACCAGGCTCATGCTCTCGGCGCCGCCGGCGATCATCACGTCGGCCTCGCCGACGCGGATGCGGTCGGCCGCCATTTGAATCGCCGTCAAGCCCGAGGCGCAAAAGCGGTTCACCGTGACCCCGCCCACGCCATTGGGCAACCCGGCCAGCAGCACCGCCACGCGGGCCATGTTCAGGCCCTGCTCGCCTTCGGGCATGGCGCAACCGATGATGGCGTCTTCTATCGCCTTCGGGTCCAGCGTGGGCACCTGCTTCAGCGCGCCGAGGATGGCGGCCACCAGCAAGTCATCTGAACGTGTGTGACGAAAGGCACCGCGGTGGGAGCGGCCGATGGGCGTGCGCGTGGCGGCGACGATGTAGGCGTCTTGTACTTGCTTGCTCATGGTGTTTTCTCGCTCAATTCCGTACCGGCTTGCCGGTTTGTAAAAGACCCATCATTCGCTCTTGCGATTTGGGGTGGGCCAGCAACGAAGTGAAGTGCTTGCGCTCCAGCGCCATCAGGTATTCCTCGCTCACCAGCGTGCCGGCATCCACGTCGCCACCGGTCACCACATCGGCAATCAAGCTGGCAATGTGATAGTCGTGCGCGCTGATCTGGCCGCCGTCGCGCATGGCGATCAATTGCGCCATGAACGTGGCCTTGGCGTTGCGCCCGGCCACCGGGAACAAGGCCTTCATCGGCGCGCGCCAACCGGAATCGGCCATGGCCTTGACTTGCGCCATGGCCACGTGCAGCAGTTCGTCGCGGTGCGGCACGATGACATCGCTCCACAGCAAGTAGCCCAGGCGGCGGCTGTCGATGGCGCTGGTGCCCACCGTGGCCATGGCCGCGGCCACGAAACCGTCTTTCAGGAAACCGAGCAAGTCAGAGCCCGGTGCGGCCGCGGCGTTTTCGGCCGCGCGCCGGGCAATGTAGGCCAGGCCGCCGCCACCGGGGATCAGCCCCACGCCCACTTCAACCAGCCCGATATAACTTTCCAGGTGAGCCACGCGACGGGCGCAGTGCACGGCCAGCTCACAGCCACCGCCCAGCGCCAGGCCACGCACCGCAGCCACGGTGGGCACGCTGGCATAGCGCAGGCGCAGCATGGCGTCTTGCAGCTTCTTCTCTTCTTCGGCAATGCCTTGCGGGCCGGCCTTCATGAAGATCGGCATCATGGCTTCGAGGTTGGCGCCGGCGCTGAAGACATCGTCAGGCGACCAGACCACCAGGCCCTTGTACTTGCTTTCAGCAATCTCCAAGGCCTTCATCAAACCCTCGCCCACCGCGGGGCCGATCAGGTGCATCTTGCAGGTGATGCTGGCCACCAGCACCTCGCCGTCGGGCGACCACACCCGCACGTCGCTGTTGCGGAATTCTTCGGTGCCGGTTTCCAGCGCACCCTTCGCGCCTTCGCCCAGCAGCGCCTCGGGGAAGCGCTGGCGCGCATACACGGGCAGCGTGGAGCGCTGCAGGTATTTGTTCTGCGATGCACTCCATGAACCTTCGGGCGTGTGCACGCCGGTGCGGCCGTCGAACACCCAGGCCGGCAGGGGCGCGCTGCTCAGTGCCTTGCCCGCTTCAATGTCTTGTTTGATCCACTGCGCCACCTGCTGCCAGCCGGCCTCTTGCCAGGCTTCGAACGGGCCTTGCTTCATGCCGAAACCCCAGCGCAAGGCCAGGTCAACTTCGCGCGCCGACTCGGCCACTTCGGCCAGGTGCACGGCCGCGTAGTGAAAGCCGTTGCGGAAGATGGCCCAGAGGAATTGCGCTTGCGGGTTGGTGGATTCGCGCAGCAGCTTCAGGCGTTCGCCGATCGGCTTCTTCAGCATGCGTTCGACGATGGGCTCGGCCTTGCCGCCGCCGGCCACATAGTCGCCCTTGTCGGCATCGAAGCGCAGGATGTCCTTGCCCGCCTTCTTGTAAAAGCCCGCGCCGGTCTTCTGGCCCAGCGCGCCGGCAGCCAGCAGCTTGGCCAGGGCGGGCGGCGTGGCATAGCTGGCGAAGAACGGCGCGGGCTTTTACAAGAAGGCGGGCAAGGACATCCTGCGCTTCGATGCCGACAAGGGCGACTATGTGGCCGGCG
>JANMYI010000304.1:0-1500 GCA_031381955.1 Burkholderiales bacterium | reverse complement strand
TCGGCGAACGCAAGGCGCCGTGGAAGTTGGTGCTTTGGTTCACCTCCAACAACGGTTGGCTGCCGAGACAGGCCAGACCGGTCGATCTGCTGGCCTCGGCACCCGATGCGGTGGTGTTGGCAGCGCAGCGTGATGCTGCGGAGATCGCCGCTTGAGCTGTCGGGCACCCGGCCCGAAGCTTGATGTCTTGATCGAGGTGTGGCCGACGGGTCAAGCGATCCACGTGATCCACGATGCCGACTTTGAGCCTGCAAGCTTCAACCCCGGAGTCGATTCGGCAAGCCAGTTGCGCAACCCGACGCGCTTTGCACCCATCCGCGACGCCAAGGGTCGTGTCGTGCCGTATTTGTACGGTGGGTCGTCACGCGACTGCGCCATCTTCGAAACGGTCTTCCACAACGTGCCTATCGAAGCCGCGGATAAGTTCGTTGACCTCGACGCCTTTGCGAACCGGGCCCATGGTCGCGTACAGCCGCAGCGTGACTTGAAGTTGGTCAACCTGACCACCGATGGTCTGCACCGACTGAAAGTCCCCAAAGCGGAGCTGATCAACAGCGCGCCGCTGGACTACCTGGATACGGCGGGCTGGGCCGCGGCGATCCACCACCAATGCCCTGACGCCGATGGCCTGCTGTGGATGTCGCGGCAACGCGACCGGGATCAGGCGCTGGTCTTGTTTGGCGACCGCGCCGGTGCTGCCCTGGCCGGCACGCGGATGGGGACGGCGTTGCGCGGCGATGACGTGCTGAGGCAGGCCATCCTGGCACTGGCGCTGCGAGTGGGCATTGATGCGGCCTGAACGAGCAGCGTCGGTTTTTCGGGCGAATGCGCAGGTTTCGAGGGAAGTGCGTCGCAACATCGGTGCCGATGATGGTTTGGACGTGCCTGGCCTGATCAGAGTCCGTGAGCCATGACCCCGTTTGACCAGACTATCCACAAAGGTCAAGCCGCTGCCAACACCAGGCTGGGCGTCTTCATTTCCTACTCGCGCCGCGACATGGCGGCCGCCGATGCCTTGGTGTTGGAATTGGAAGCGGCCGGCTTTGCGGTCACAATCGACCGCCGCGATCTGGCCTACGGCGAGGAATGGCAAAAGGAGCTGGCCGAGTTCATTCGCGCCAGCGACACCGTGTTGTGGTTGGTTTCACCTGACAGCGTGACGTCGAAGTGGTGCAACTGGGAACTCGGCGAGGTCACGCGGCTGCACAAGCGCCTGTTGCCTGTTCGCCTGCGCGAAACCGACAACACTGCCCTGCCCCCGGCGCTGGGCAAGATTCACATCCTGCCGGTCGAAGGCGTGTACGACACGGCCACGCACCTGGGCGATGTGGTGGCTACGCTCAACACCGATCAGGCCTGGCTCAAAGAGGGCACGCACTTGGCGGGACGGGCCTGGCAATGGCAAGGTGGCGCTGAAACAAACGCCGCAGCGGCAAAGCGCGACAACAGTGCCCTGCTTACCGGGGCGCAACTCAAACGCGCGCAAGCCTGGCACTTGCG
>JANMYI010000248.1:0-4394 GCA_031381955.1 Burkholderiales bacterium | reverse complement strand
CGCGCCAGACCGACACCTCTTCGCCGGCAATGATGCCGGGCACCACCACGTCGTTTTAGTCGTGGCCCGGCTCGTAGTAGTTCACCGCCGGGCCAAGTTCGAACGGGTTGAATTCGGTGAGCGTCTGCTGCAGCGTGATCTTGTCGCCGTCAATGCTGGTGGCGTCGGCGTTGAAGTGGCGGTTGTTGGTGGTGACTTTGAAGTTGTCTGCGTTCGACGCCAGCGCAACGAGGGCGAGGTTGCCAGTCAACAAGGCGGCGGCCAGCGCGATGCCTTGCTCTTCTGCCGGCGACAGCAGGTTGATCGGCACGCCGTCAATGGCCAGTTGCTCGGTGCGGGCAAGCTGGACATAGTGGCTTTCGTCCAGCTCGGTGAGCGGGTCGTCGGCCAACGAGATCACCGTGTAGGTCTGACCCGAATCGAGGCCGCCAATGCTCTTGCCGCGGCGCGATGAATAGTCGGCCGTGTCTTCGGTGACCACGACCCAGTTGTTGGCCTGGTTGCCCGTGTTGTGCACCGAAATGCGGTTGTTGGCGAAATCGACATAACCCCAGGGTTCAGAGGTCACGCGCCACAGATCGGGGTTGCGGTAGTTCTGGCTCGCAATGCCAAGGCTGATCGAGGAGCCGGCCACATCGGGGCCGATGTATTCGAACACCGTGCCGGCGGGCATGGCCAGGTTCGACCAGGCCGGGTTGTCACTCAGCGAGACAGGTACTTCCACCAGCACCTGCACCGTGTCGCCTGGGCGCCCCAGGTCTTCATCGGCGCCCACCAGCCGGTTGCTGGTTTGCGCACTCGTCAAGCCTGCGGCCTTCACCGTCGGGTCGAACTCGAACTTCACGACTTCGCCGCCGTTCGTGTTCATGTCGGCCTGCACCTTGCCGTCGAGCTTGGTCAGGATGTTGGCGGTGGAGAACTGCAGGGCCAGGCTCAGCGCCGCGGTGCCGTCGGCATACAGGCCCGATTCAGACTCGGCTTCGCTTTCCACTTCGCCCAGCGCGCGAATGTTGACCGTGCGCCCGCCATGCACATAGGCCGTGGGTGCCAGCGTGGCGGTGGAGGTGAGCCGCGCCCATGACACGGCGATGGACGCCGCGAAGCCGCTGCTCTTCTTGCCCGGCACGCTGCCCTGTTCCTCGCGCGAGGTTTCGGTGCTCATGTTGGCCGTGGCATTGGCCGCGGACGTGAGGTTGACCGGGCCGCCGCCTTCGATCAAGGCGCCGCCCAGTACGTTGATGACGGCCGTGGCATCGGCCTGCGAATAGCCCAGGCTGAAGAGCTGGCTCTTGGCCTGCGCGCTGGCGTCGGCGCCGGCCGTGGCGTAGATGCCGATCACGTCGCCGGCCAAAATTTGCGCACCGGCGCCGATGGTCACATGCGCCTCGGCGGCCTTGATCAGCACCTTGATCGGCAGCGACACCAGGTCTTGCAAAAAGCTCACCGCGGGGTCGAGGAAGAACTGGCTTTCCAGCGTGCTCAAGCCCAGCGTGGTGGCCAGCGCACGGTCTTCGGCCTGCGCCACCAGGTAGATGTTGGCGGCGCGCAGCGAAGCACCGGTGCCGATGTTGATCGACACGCTCTTGGACAGGTAGCCCGATGGCAGCAGGTTCTCGATTTCGGGCGTGCCGATGCGCCGGGCGCGGAAGACGATGTCGTCGGCGTCGCTCAAATCACCCGGGTTGAGTTCGGTCGACAGCGTCTTGCCCGCGGCCACGCTGATGTCATCAGCAAACGCTTCCAGGTAGCCGCCATGTGTGAAGACATCGCTTTCGAACGAGATCACGTCATGGCCCGCATCGGGCTCGATGGTTGGCGCGCCGGCCTTGTTGCCGTACAGCAGCAACTCGGCCGCAAAGGCAGGGTCCATCGACTTGACGGTGATGGTGTCGCCGCCGCTGCCGGCCAGGATGGTGAGCGATTCAGTCGGGTTGGCGAAGGTGAAACTGCCATTCGTCGTAGCCAAGCCGGTGTAGAAGCTCAGGCCCAGGAAGGTGACCTTCATTTGCCCGGTGCTGGCTGCGCTGGCATCTTCCAGAACGATCTTGTCGTTGAACACCGTGCCGTTGATGACGACCGCCGCGGCCGAGCCGCTGAACGGCGTGAATGGGTCCATGCCGGCGTATTGAATGGTGCGGCCCAGCATGACGGCCGTGCCGCCTTGCTCGTTGGTGGTGGGCTGGAACGCCACCATGTCCACACCGTTGCTGACCGCAAAGCCATCGTTTGAATCGGTGCCCGGCTGCAGGCCGCCGCCGACGGTGCCGCTCAGGCTGCCGCCCGCGGCGAAGAGGAAGAAGTCGCTGGTGGCGCCGCGGCCGGTGAGGTTTTCAAAACTGCTGAAGGCGCTGCCTTCCACCTCGCCCGCATTGGGCGCGCTAACGTTCCAGTTGACGTGGCCGTTGATTGGCTTCCACAGGTTGGTGTCGGCGTAGTTTTGCGCCGTGAGGTCAATCGCGTCGAGCGCCGGCGTGGCCGGGTTGCTGTCGATGGTGGACGCTCCAATGTATTCGTAGATGTTCTGCTGGGTGCCAGCCGCTTCAATTACGCGCACCACGGTGCCGGTGGGCAGGTAAGCCAAGGCCGTGTTCGCCGCGGCATCAATCACGCCGGGGCCTTCTGGGCCCACCAGCGTGTCTGCCGAACTGCTGCCCACAAAGGCGTCCACGCGGTTCAGCGCGGTGATGCCGGTGGCGCTGGCCAGCGCCCGGTTCACCGTCACGGCCGAGCCATAGGCGGCGTAGCTCAGGGTGTCGGTAGCGGCCACGCTGCCGCCTGCCGTCATGGCTTTGTCCAGCCCGCCATCGAGCGTGCCGCTGAGCGAGCCCGCCGCGGCCATGTTGAAGGTGTCGGCCGCGAAGCCGCCGGTAAGGTTTTCAATGCCGGCGTAATCGGTGCTGCCGTTGAGCACACCGCTGTTGGCGCCGGTGAGGTTCCAGGTGTTGTTGACGTCCGGCCCGATCAGCGTGTCGAGCCCGCCGCCGCCGGTGATGACGCCGCTGATCGAACCCTGGGTCACACCATCGTCACGCACATTGAAGCGATCGGGCTCGTTGCGGCCGGTGAGGTTTTCAATGCCCTCGAAGCTGGTCACGCCGTCGGCACTGCCACTGTCAGCGCCGGTGATCTCCCAGCCCATGCCCAGGATGGGGCCGGTCAGGGTGTCGTTGTCCAGGCCGCCAACGATGCTCACCTCAATCGGTAACACCTGGTCCACCGCAAAGCCATCAGCCCCACCCAGGCCATCCAGCTCCACGCGCTTCACGCCCACGGCCGTGCTGCCCAGGGTGTTGGCGTTGCCGTTGACGGTGAGCGTGAGCACCAGCCCGCCGTCATTCGACGGCGCCACCAGCGCCAGCGCGGCGGTGTCGGCAACGCCCGTGAGCGTGCCCTTGAGCACGCCCTGGCTGAATTGCAGCAAGGCGCCGGCAAAGCCGGCGTCGGTGGATGAAACGGTGATCGTGTCCGGCCCGCTGCCGGTGATGAGCGTGAGCGTGTTGCTCGGGTTGGCGATGACGTAGCTGGTGGCGCTGGCGTCGTGGAAGGCAAAGTTGCTGAAGCTGATCAGCATGTTGCCGTCGTTGGCTGTGCCATCCGCCAGCGTGACATTGCGGTCGAAGATGGTGCCGGTGAAGACGCGGTGCGTGTTGTTGCCGCTCAGGGCGCTGTAGGCATCCATGCCGGCGAATTTGACGGTCTTGCCCGCCACGCTCACGCCGGCGGGCACGGCCACATCGGGGCCTGCGGGCTGGTAGGCGGTGAGGTTGCCCGCACCATCGGCCACGGCAAAGCCGTCGAGCGAACCCGTGCCGCCGCTGGCGGTGCTGCTCAGGCTGCCGGCGGGCAGGAAGATGAAGGCATCGCTCGTGCTGTCTTGCCCAGTGAGGTTTTCAAAGCTGGCGAAAGCCGTGCCGTCCACCGTGCCCGCATTGGCGCCGGTGAGCACCCAGTCGGTGTGGTCGGTCACGGCCACCGGGCCGGTCAGGGTGTCGGTGGCGCTGCTGCTGCCCACCACCTTGTTGATGTTCTTGAAGCCGGCCACCACACCAGGGCCGGTGGCGGTTTCCAGGTTCACGCTCACCGGGCCACCGCGCGAGCTGTAGTCCAGGCTGTCGATGGTGGGTGGCACCGATTTCATCGAGATCGAAAACCTGACCGGCGGCGCGAAGAACGACGAGTTCAAATTCAACACGGCCGGTGCCATCACCGGCAATCTGGACGGCGGCACGCAAAACGCCGATGCGCCCACGGTTGGCAGCCTGGACTACAGCTCGCGCAGCGGCCCGGTGGGCGTGAAACTGGAAACCGCCACCGGGCCAGGAGGCGCCGCCGGCGTCAAGAACCACACCAAGGGGGTGGGCCGCAGCAGCGCCAGCGACCCCCAGACCCGCCCG
>JANMYI010000247.1:0-2382 GCA_031381955.1 Burkholderiales bacterium | reverse complement strand
GACAGCGACGCGTGCGCAACCGGCGTCGCTGTCAACCGCCGGACCCGCCAGCGCACAGCCAGCCGCCGTCCTGCCGGCAGCGGCCACCGCCGCCGCCGTGGTTGCCGCGCCCAAGGCGCTGGACGTGGCACTCGAAGGCGGCGTGCGCCTGGTCGGCCAGTTCGCCGCCACCGCCGACGGCAAGGCCTACACCGGCCAGGGCCGCATCGTATTCCCCAACGGCGACGAGTACGACGGTGCGGTCGACGCCGGCAAGCGCCATGGCCAGGGCGCCTTCAACTGGGCCAGTGGCCAGCAGTTCCGCGGTGACTGGGTGCAAGACCGCCCGCACGGCCGTGGCCACATGCGCTACGTGAACGGCAACCTGTACGAAGGCCAGGTGCACGAAGGCCAGCCGCAGGGCCGCGGCAAGATGCTGTATGCCTCGGGCGACGTCTACACCGGCGAGCTGCACGCCGGCGAGCCGCATGGCCAGGGCGTGTACCTGTGGCGCAGCGGCCAGCGCTATGAAGGCCCCTGGGTCAACGGCCAGGCGCAGGGCCAGGCCAGGATGCAGTTCACCAACGGCAACAGCTACCAAGGCCTGGTGCAAGGCGGCGTGCCCGAAGGTCTGGGCAAGATGTTGTTTGCCTCGGGCGACAGCTATGAAGGCGGCCTGCAGCAAGGCGTGCCGCATGGCCAGGGTGTGTACACCTGGGCCAACCGCCAGCGCTATGACGGCCCCTGGGTGCAGGGCCGCGCGCAGGGTCAGGGCAAGCTCACGTTCGCCAACGGCAACCGCTTCGAAGGCGAGGTGGTGGACGGCCAACCCCATGGCCGCGGCGAGCTTCAGCACGCCTCGGGTGATATCTATACAGGTCAGTTCGGCAACGGCGCGCCGCATGGCGTTGGCCGCTACCTGTGGCAGAACGGCGACCACTCCACCGGCGCCGGGCGCGCCGGCCGCCGCCATGGCCAGGGCCTGATGCAATGGGCCAACGGCGACCGCTGGGAAGGCGTGTTTCAGGACGACGCCCAGACCGAACAGGGCCAGCTCACGCGCAAGGCGAATTGAGTCCGCAACCCCCTAACTTGTAGATCAATCAGCTCGTTTTCTCTGGCAAACGTGGGGGTAAAGCCGGTGCGGCAACTCACGTTTGCCCGATTAGCATTTGGCCGCTCACTGGGCCGCCGTGCGCTTCGCGCCGTGGCCTGACCGGGCCGGCGTATTGGGGCGCCGGCCGGTCTGCCCAGCCACTGCCCCTGAGGTGGCTGCAAGATTGACGGCGAGCGCGCCGTTGCCATCAGGGTGACCGTGTTTGAGGAGTGCGTCATGCCGTGGATTCAACACCTTGCTGCCCGCCTGGACCAGGCGCGCCATGCTTGCCGCGTGCGCTTTGCCCGCCGCGCCGCGGCGGCGCAGCGCAAACCGCGCCGGGCGCCGCTGCTGGAAGAGATGGAGCCACGCTTGTTGCTGTCGGTGGCGCCGACGGTGACCACACTCGGCCCTGATGTCTTCGTCGATTTCGCGCCCTCGGACGCTGTGGGCGAGACGCCGAACAACGCCGTGCTGCTGTCGATCGATGCTGGCAGCGGCGGGCTTGTTGTGACCTCGACCAATGCGAGCTTCAACCCGGCCCTGGTGCCGCTGCCGGGCCCGGCCGGCTCGCTGACGCTCAAGCTCGCCTTTGGCAACGACAGCCTGGCGGTGGCCGACTTGACCAGCCTGAGCGCCTTCAACCTCATCGTCAGCGACCCGAACGACGTCACCATCACCAGCAACGTCAAGCTCAACGGCTCGTTCACCATCAACGCCGGTGAAGACATCATCGTCAACGACAACCTGGCCATCGATGTCGGCGGCAACATCGCCTTCAATGTCGTCGCCGGCTACGCGCTGACCTGGGCCGCGATCACGCCGGTGTTCCAGGCTCTGGACGCGCGCGGCTCCATCGACATCGGCGACAACGTGCTGCTTGACGGCGTGAACATCACGCTGAGCGTCGAGACCGACAACACCAAGCAGGCCGAATTCGAGATCGACGAGATTGCCCTGCAGGGCTTCAGCCCGGCGCAGTTGTCGGCCATCTTCATTCCGGCGCTGCCCGAGGGTGTGACGGCGAGTTTCGTCGACAACGGCGGCGCCAACCTCGACACCATCACGCGCAGCTCGGGGCTGTGGCCCGACCCCGGCTTCCTCATCGGCCAGTACATCGAGGTTGCCGCCACCACCAGCAACAACGGCTACTTCAATATCGCCATCGTCAGCGGCGCGACGCTGACGCTGGTGGCCGGCAACGCGCTGGTGAATGAAGCCAACGTCGAAGCGCAACTCGAAGTTGTGCGCCTGATGACGGGCAACCCGAGCGTCACTTTCGCCGACAACGGCGCAGCGGCCGATAC
>JANMYI010000240.1:0-1556 GCA_031381955.1 Burkholderiales bacterium | reverse complement strand
CGCCGGCCATGGCCGGGCGCGACTTGATGGTTTCCGCCAAAACCGGCAGCGGCAAAACGGCGGCCTTTGTGCTGCCGGCCTTGCACCGCGTGCTGCTGGCGCGTGCCGCGTTGCCGGCTGGCACGCCCGCGCCGCGCACCGCCAGCCCGCGTGTGCTGGTGCTGGTGCCGACGCGTGAACTGGCCATTCAAGTGGCCAAGGCATGTGATGGCTACGGCCGCCACATCCGCGGCCTGCGCGTGGCCACGGTGGTGGGTGGCGTGCCTTATGGCGCGCAGCTCAAGGCCTTGCGTGGCCCGCTCGATGTGCTGATCGCCACCCCCGGGCGCCTGATTGATCACCTGCAAAGCGGCAAGGCGCAACTCAATGCCGTGCAGATGCTGGTGCTGGACGAAGCCGACCGCATGCTCGACCTGGGCTTCATCGACGACATCCGTTTGATCGGCGAGAGCCTGCCCAAGGAACGCCAGACCATGATGTTCAGCGCCACCTTTGCCGGCGCCGTGGGCGCCCTGGCCAAGAGCCTGACGCGCGACCCGCAGCGTCTGGAAGTGGCCTCGCACACCGACACGCATGCCGACATCGAACAACGCCTGCACTGGGCTGACGACCTGGCGCACAAGAACGCGCTGCTCGACAGCATCCTGACCGAACGCAGCGTCGAGCAAGCGCTGGTGTTCACCAGCACGCAGCGCGACGCCGACATCCTGGCCGACCGGCTGGCCGACATGGGCCACGCCGTGGCGTCGCTGCACGGTGGCATGCCGCAAGGCCGGCGCAACCGCGTGCTGCAAGGCCTGCGCTCGCAGCACCTGCGCGTGCTGGTGGCCACCGATGTGGCCGCGCGCGGCATCGACGTGCCCACCATCAGCCACGTCATCAACTACGGCCTGCCGATGAAGGCCGAAGACTACGTGCACCGCATCGGCCGCACCGGCCGCGCCGGGCGCACCGGCTTGGCTGTAACGTTAGCCGAGCGGCGCGACGCCGGCATGATCCAGCGCATCCAGCACTTCACCACGCAGCGCATTCCCATGGCCACCATCGTGGGCCTGGAGCCGCGCCGGCCAGCGCCCACCTCGGCCGTGCCCAGCCGCAGTGAAATGCGCCCCGGTGCACGCCCGGCACCGCGCAAAGCCTGGGCCCAGTCTGGTGGCCGGCAAGATGCCAGGCCCGATGCGAAGCCGGAATGGAAGCCGGCCGGCCCCGCGGTCGGGCATCTGGGCGGCAAGCCGTTCGAGCACCGCGCGCCCACGCCGGCTGCCAAACCTTTCGCTAAGCCGTTCTCCAAGCCGTTCGCGAAGCCGGCCGGCGCCAAACCCTTTGCCAAGCCTTTCGGCAAGCCCGTCGGCAAGCCTTTCAGCCGGCCTTCAGAAGGCTAAAGGCCGGCTTGCTGAGCTCAAACGCCCAGCAAATCGACCTCGAACACCAGCGTGGCGTTGGGCGGGATCACCCCTCCCGCGCCGCGTGCGCCGTAGCCCAGCTCGGCCGGAATCAGCAGCACGCGCGTGCCACCCACGCACATGCCTTGCACGCCTTCGTCCCAGCCGCCGATC
>JANMYI010000203.1:0-2130 GCA_031381955.1 Burkholderiales bacterium | reverse complement strand
TCTACGCAGCGTTTGCCGTGGCCGTCACGGCTTCGGTGCAATTGGTGGGTGTGTACCTGGTGTTTTCCAGCCTCATCATTCCGGCGCTTGGCACAAGTGCCCTTCACGGGCGGCGGCGCCAGGTGTTCGGCTTCGGCATTGGTGCTGCGGGCTATGCGGTCGGCTTGGCGGCGTCAGCGCTGTTCGACCTGCCTTTGGGCGCCGTGATCGTCTGGGCACTGGCGGCCTGCGGCTTGGTGGTGATGCTTGCCCTGCGCATCCGGGAGCACCACCACAGGCCGCGTAGACTGAAGGCCTGATCTGCCAGCCCCACATGAACACCGCCTACAGTCTTCTCGCCGTGCTGGCCGCCTACTTGGTGGGCTCGCTGTCGTTCGCGGTGATCGTCAGCCGCGCCATGGGCCTGGCTGACCCGCGCAGTTATGGTTCGGGCAACCCTGGTGCCACCAACGTGCTGCGCACCGGCAACCGCGCCGCGGCGGTGCTGACCCTGGCGCTGGATGCGCTGAAGGGTTTTGTGCCGGTGCTGCTGGCGGTTAAGTTCGGCGCCCGCTTCGGCCTGGGCGAATGGACAGTGGCCTGCGTCGGCCTGGCCGCATTCTTGGGCCACCTGTGGCCGCTGTTCTTCAAGTTCCAGGGCGGCAAGGGCGTGGCCACCGCGGCAGGTGTGCTGCTGGGCTTGAACCCGCTGCTTGGCCTGGCCACGCTGGCCACCTGGGTCATCATCGCGGCGTTCTTTCGCTTTTCGTCACTGGCCTCGCTGGTGGCGGCCTTGTTCGCGCCGTTCTATCAACTCCTGATCTGGGGTGTGCAGCCGATGCTGCTGGCCATCGTGGCCATGTCGCTGCTGCTGGTGTGGCGCCATGAAGGCAACATCCGCAAGCTGTTGGCGGGCAAGGAAAGCAAGCTCGGGCATGCGGCCGCCGCGGCCACTGCCACATCCCACAAACCGGCCCATAAACCTGCAAGCAAGCACGGGCACAAGAAAGGTCACACATGAATGCGATTCAGCGCTTCGACACCGGCAAGCGCCTGTCTGAAATGACGCTGCACAACGGCGTGTGCTACCTGGCCGGCCAGGTGGCGGGCGATGCCTCGCAGGGCATGGCCGGCCAGGCACGCCAGGTGCTGGCGGCGATCGATGCCCTGCTGGCACGCGCCGGCAGCGATAAATCCAGGCTGCTGAGTTGCCAGATTTTCATCACTGACCTGGCCGAGTTCGCGCAGTTCAATGAGGTCTGGGAGGCCTGGCTGCCCAGCGGCTGCGCCCCGGCGCGGGCCACGGTTGAAGCGCAACTGGCGCGGCCCGAATGGAAGGTTGAAGTCGTGGCCATCGCGGCGATTTGAGGCCAGCACATGGCGGCCAGCAAGCGTTCGCTATGGGTCTTGCTGCTGCTGGTGCTGGCGGCGGCCACCGCCAGCCAGTGGTGGGGCGCGCAGCGCGCCGCCGACGTGGGCAGCCGGCTGGCGGCGCTGGTGCAGCCAGGCGATATTCAAATGCTCTCGTCCACCACCTGTGCCTATTGCGCGGTGGCGCGCGCGTGGCTGACCGAGCACCAGGTGGCGTTCAGCGAATGCTTCATCGAGACCGACCGTGAATGCGCCTTTCGCTTCGCGGCCGTGCGCGGGCAAGGCACGCCGGTGCTGCTGGTACGCGGGCAGGTGATGCTCGGCTTTGATGCCGAGCGCGTGGCGCGCGCCCTCAGCCTGGCGCGGGGATAGGGGTCAAGCCCAGCCGCGCCGGGTCGCCGCGCCCCAGGCGCACCAGCAGCGGCTCGTCGCCACTGAGATCGACCACCGTGGTCGGCTGCATCGGGCAAGCACCCGCATCCACCACCGCATCCAGCGCGCGTTGCAGCCGCTCGCGTACCTCTTGTGCATCGTTCATCGGGTCGCTGTCGCCAGGCAAGATCAGCGTGGTGGCCAGCAGCGGTTCACCCAGCAGGGCCAGCAGCTCTTGCGTGACACGGTGGTCAGGCACGCGCAGGCCGATGGTGCGGCGCGACGGGTGGCTCAGGCGCCGCGGCACTTCCTTGGTGGCTTCGAGAATGAAGGTGAACGGCCCCGGCGTGCCCAGCTTGAGCAGGCGGAACTGGCGGTTGTCCACCTTGGCATACGCGGCCAGTTCGC
>JANMYI010000201.1:0-2091 GCA_031381955.1 Burkholderiales bacterium | reverse complement strand
GCACGGCAAAGGGCTCGTTGCCGATCAGCCGGCGCCCGCACAACACGGCATGACCCAGCCCCAGGGCCTGGGCCTGGCGCACGTAGATGCATTCCATGTCGTCAGGCTTGACACCGCGCACGACGTCGAGCAATTCCTGCTTACCCGCCTGTTCAAGGGCTACCTCCAACTCGAAGGTCATGTCAAAGTGATCCTCAATGGGGCGCTTGTGACGGCCCGTCACGAAAATCATTTCGCGCACCCCGGCCGCATAGGCTTCTTCCACCGCATATTGGATCAGCGGCTTGTCCACCACCGGCAGCATCTCTTTGGGCTGCGCTTTGGTGGCCGGCAAGAAACGGGTGCCCAGGCCAGCTACGGGAAAGATCGCTTTCTTGACTAACATTGGCATTCTTAAAATGGCATGGACTTGCGGTCATTGTGGCATGCACCCCCGTGCGTGCGACACGGCATGTGAGGCACACATCACATGGACGTTTTGATCGTTGAGGCCGTTGAGCCCGAGGTCCTGAACTGGATCTCGCAGCGCCACGCCACCCGCTATGCACCCGAGCTCGACCGCGACCCGCGCGCGTTCCGCCAGGCCCTTTTCGATGTGCGTGCCCTCCTCATTCCAGGCTCCATCGCCCTAGACGCGCAGGCCCTGCATTTCGCGCCGGTGCTGCGCGCCGTGGGCCGGCTGTCGGCGGGCGCTGAAAGCCTGGACGCCGATGCCTGCGCGCGTGCCGGCGTGGAGATCGTGCGCGCCCAGTCGTCCACCGCTGCGGCCGAGGCCGAGTTCGCACTCATGGCCATGCTGCAGCTGCTGCGCCGTGTACCCGTGCGCAGCGGCGACGGCTACCTGGTGGGCCGCGAACTCGGCGCCGCCACCGTGGGCATGGTGGGCATGACGGCGGCGGCGCGGCCATTGGCGGTGCTGCTCGGCGCCTTTGGCACCAAGGTCATCGGCTACGACCCGGCGGTGCACGCCACCGACGCGCTGTGGGCGCGCTGGAACGTCACCCCCGCACCTCTGCGCGAGGTGGTTGAACGCAGCGATGTGCTGTGCGTGTTCATGCCCTACTTTCCGCGCTACAAAGCCTTGATCGGCGAGCGCTTTCTGGCCGCGGCGCGGCCTGATCAGGTGGTCATCAACCTGTCGCACTCCGAGTTGTTTGATGAAGCCGCGCTGGCCGGCGCCTTGAACAGCGGCCGCCTGGCTGCGGCCTGGTTCGACAGCATGGAGCCCGGCACCTTGGAGCCCGGGCGAGCGCTGCACCAGGCGCGCGGCTTGCAGGTCACGCCCAGGGTGGCCGGCACCACGCGCGAATCGCGCCTGCGCAGCGCCTGGGCGGTGGTGCGCCGCATCGACGAGCTGCTGGCCGAAACGCCGCGGCCCGCGCCCGCGCGGCCTACGGGCCCAGAGCCGCCAGTTGATCTTGCAGCCGGGCCACCGTGAGCGTGAAGTCGTCCAAGCGGGCGCGCTCCTGATCCACCACGGCCGCGGGCGCGCGGGCCACAAAACTTTCGTTGTCCAACTTGGCCTGGGTCTTGGTGATTTCCGCCAAGCTGCGATCAATCTCCTTGCGCAGCCGCGCACGCTCGACCGGCAGGTCAATCTCCACCTGCAAGCCCAAGCGCGCAGCGCCCGGGTTGGCCACGGGTGACAGCCGCGTGGCCTGTGCAAAGGCGGCTTCATCGCCGAGCACACTCACTTCGCTCAAGCGTGCCAGCGCCATCAACAAGGGGCGCGCCTGGGTGATGAATTCGGCGTCACCCAGCGTGACCAGCGGCACGCGCTGGCCGGGGTTGAGGTTCATCTGCGAGCGCAGGTTGCGGCAAGCACCCACCACTTCCTTCAAGCGCGCCACCCAGGCATCAGCCTGCGCATCCACCTTCTCCAACTGCGCGCGGGGGTACGGCGCGGTGACGATGCCCGCGGCCAGGTTGGCCGGCCGGCGGCCCGCCGCGCGGATGCCGCTCTATGTGCATGGCGACGCCGGGTTCATCGAGCAAGCCGCGCCGCTGCTGAAGGCGCTGGCCAAGCTGTCGGAGGTGAAGCTGTTCGCAAGCGAGGCCGACTACGCTGCTGCCACGCGCAGCTCACCGGTG
>JANMYI010000198.1:0-20350 GCA_031381955.1 Burkholderiales bacterium | reverse complement strand
CACGTTCATGTGGCCCGGCATGCGCCCGGCCACGGGGTGGATGGCGTACTTGACCGTGATGCCCTTGGCGATGAGCTTGGTGGCCAGTTCCTTCACCGCATGCTGGGCCCGCGCCACGGCCAGGCCGTAGCCGGGAACGATGACCACGGTTTCGGCGTTGCCGAGCACGAAGGCGGCGTCGTCGGCGCTGCCGGATTTAACCGCCCGCTGCACTTCACCGCCCGCCGCGGCCACGGCGACCTCGCCGCCAAAGCCGCCGAGGATGACGTTGAAGAACGAGCGGTTCATGGCCTTGCACATGATGTAGCTCAGGATCGCCCCCGAGCTGCCCACCAGTGAGCCGGCCACGATCAGCATCGCGTTGTTGAGCGAAAAGCCGATGCCCGCCGCGGCCCAGCCCGAGTAGCTGTTGAGCATGCTCACCACCACCGGCATGTCGGCCCCGCCGATGGGGATGATCAACGTCACGCCGATCACAAACGCCAGCACCAGCATGAGCGCGAAGAACAGGTTCGACTGCGTCAGCGTGTAGCCCACGATGCAGGCCAGCATGGCCAGCCCCATCAACGCATTGAGCAGGTGCTGCCCGGCAAACTGCACCGGCGCGCCCTGGAACAAGCGGAACTTGTAGGTACCTGACAGCTTGCCGAAGGCGATGACCGAGCCGCTGAAGGTGACGGCGCCGATGGCCGCGCCCAGCGCCAGTTCAAGCCGGTTGCCGGTGGGAATTTCACCACCCTTGACCGTGATGCCAAAGGCCCAAGGCTCCACCGCCGCGGCGATGGCGATGAACACCGCTGAAAGACCGATCATGCTGTGGAAGAACGCCACCAGCTCGGGCATCTTGGTCATTTCCACCGTCTTGGCGCGCCAGGCGCCATAGCCCCCGCCCACCACCAGGCCGAGCAGCACCCAGCCCATGCCGAAGGCCGAACCGCCGCTTAACTTGACGATGAGTGCGGCGGTGGTGAGCACGGCAATCGTCATGCCGGCCATGCCGAACAGGTTGCCGCGGATCGAGGTGGTGGGGTGGCTCAGGCCCTTCAGCGCCTGGATGAAGAAGACACTGGCGACAAGATAGAGAAGCGTGACGAGATTCAGGCTCATTGCTTTTCTCCGTCACGCGCAGCCAGGCGTTTTTGCGCGAAGGCGGTGGCCAGCGCACCCACGCCAATGGCGATCCAGATGCGGAACTCGCTGTCGACCTGCAAGGCATTGAGCAGCAGGATGGTCGGGATGGACACGGCCAAAAACACCACCACAGGCAACCACAAACCGGGCTTCATGGCTTGGCCTCCACTGCGGCCTTCTTTTCCTTTTTCCTGAACATCTCCAGCATGCGCCGCGTGACGAGAAAGCCGCCGAAGATGTTCACCGCCGCCAGGCCCACGGCCAGCACGCCCATGGTTTTGCCGAGCGTGGTTTCTGTCAGTGCCGCGGCCAGCATGGCGCCGACGATGACGATGGCCGAGATGGCGTTGGTGACCGCCATCAGCGGCGTGTGCAGCGCTGGCGTGACCGTCCACACCACGTGGTAGCCCACGTAGATGGCGAGCACGAAGATGATCAGGTTGGTGATGGTGGGGGAGACGAGTTCCATGATGTTTACTTCCTCTTCACTTCACCCGATTGGGTCATCAAACAAGCCACGACGATGTCGTCATCCAGCGGCACGTTGAAGCCGCCCTCCTTGGTGATGACGAGCTTCAGAAAGTCGAGCACATTGCGCGCGTACAGGCTCGACGAATCCGCCGCCACCAGGGCCGGGATGTTGGTTTCGCCCACCAGCGTGACGCCATGCTTGACCACCGTCTTGCCGGCTTCGGTGAGCGGGCAGTTGCCGCCTGCACGCCCGCCGGCATCGGCGGGCCCCTTGCCTGCCGCCATGTCAACGATCACGCTGCCCGGCTTCATGCTCTTCACCATCTCTTCGGTGATGAGCACCGGCGCGGCGCGGCCCGGGATCAGCGCGGTGGAAATCACGATGTCGGCATTGGCCACGCGCTTGGCCACTTCCACCTTCTGCCGGTCGAGCCAACTCTGCGGCATCGGCTTGGCATAGCCGCCCACGCCTTCGGCGGCTTCTTTTTCTTCGGCCGTGTCGTACGACACATCGATGAACTTGCCGCCCAGCGATTCGACCTGCTCTTTCACGCTCGGCCGCACGTCGCTGGCCTCGATCACCGCGCCCAGGCGCTTGGCCGTGGCAATGGCCTGCAGGCCGGCCACGCCCACGCCGAGGATGACCACGCGCGCGGCCTTGATGGTGCCGGCGGCCGTCATGAGCATCGGGAACAGGCGCTGGTAGGCGTTGGCCGCGATCATCACCGCCTTGTAGCCGGCGATGTTGGCCTGGCTGCTCAGCACATCCATGCTCTGCGCGCGCGTGGTGCGCGGCGCAGCTTCGAGCGCAAAACTCGTCAGGCCCGCGGCGGCAACGCGCGCCAGGCCTTCTTGGTCAAACGGGTTGAGCATGCCCACCAGCGCGGCGCCGTTTTTCATGAAAGGCAGTTCTTCGGCTGAAGGGCTGCGCACCTTCAACACCAGCTCGGCACCCAGGGCGCCGGCGGCATCGGTGACTTCGGCACCGGCGGCCACGTAGGCTTCATCGGTGGCACTGGCGGCCACGCCAGCGCCACTTTGCACGCGGATGGTGTGGCCCTGGGCCTTGAGCTTCTTGGCCGTCTCGGGCGTGACAGCGACGCGGGTCTCACCCGCCGCAGTTTCCAGCGGTACGCCGATCAGCATGGGGGTTCTCCTGCGGTGTCTTGTTTATTGAACGAGGCCAGGTTTATACCCGGAGCCCTTGGCGGCGAGCTTACACAGGTTCACCGTCTGTTCAGTAGCCGCGTTTACCATTGACTGATGACTGCGCCGCGCTTCCAACCTTCGGTCACCGTGGCGGCCATCGTTGAGCGCGCCGGCCGCTTCTTGTTGGTGGAAGAACACACGCCCGAGGGGCGGATGCTCAACAACCCCGCCGGGCACTGGGAGCAAGGCGAATCACTCACCGCCGCAGTGGCGCGCGAATGCCTGGAAGAAACCACCTGCCGCTTCGAGCCGCGTGCGCTGCTGGGCGTGTACGTCTCGCGCTTCCAACGCGCCGCGCGACCCGGCAATGCCAGGCAAGACGTGACCTACCTGCGCTTCGCTTACACCGGCTTGGTCAGCGATCCCGACGCCGGCTTGAAGCTCGACCACGGCATCGTGCGCACCCTGTGGCTCACACCCGACGAGATGCGCGCGCAAGCCGGGCGCATGCGCAGTCCACTGGTGCTGCGCTGCATGGAAGATCATCTGAAGGGCCAGCGTCTGCCGCTGGCCGCCATCACCGTTGACGACAGCGTTTTTGCGCCGCTGCTCAAGCACCCCTTGCCCGACGAGGTTTGAACACCATGACCCTGCGTTCCTGGTTCCATGTGTTCAAGCTCGCGGCGCTGGGCTTGTTGTTGCAAGGCTGCGCCGCGTCAACCCAGCTCATCCACAACGACAAGGCGTCTGACGCGGTGAAGACACGCAGCTTCAAGAGCTACAAGCATGTCGTGCTGATCCCGCCCAAGGAAGACCCGCGCAGCGTGGTGCCGCGCGCGGTGGCCGAGTTCAAGGCGATGGGCTTTGCCGTCAGCGTGGCCGACGACAAGAACCCGGTCGACTCGCCGCAGGGCACGGGCTTCGTCATCACGCCGCAAGGCCATGTGCTGACCTGCGCCCATGTGCTGGGCAACTTCACCGTGGCGACGCTCACGCTGGGCGGCAAGCGCATGCTGGCTGACGTGCTGCACGCCGACAAGGCCGCCGACCTGGCGCTGTTGAAGCTGCGCGAGCCGCTGCCCGAAACCGCGGCCGTGCTCGGGTTTCGCTCGCAGGCCAAGGCCTACAGCCTGGGCGAAGACGTCTACACCATCGGCTACCCCTTGAGCCGCTTGTTGGGCAACAGCGCGCGCATGAGCAAGGGCCTGGTCAGCGCCACCGCGGGCATTCGCGACGACCCCAAGCAGGTGCAGGTTTCGGCCGAAATCCAGCCCGGCAATTCTGGCGGCCCCCTGCTCGACCGTGAAGGCAACGTGTTGGGCGTGATCCAGCAAACGCTGAACCCGGCGCGCGTGGCCCAGGTCACCGGCGGGGCGTTGCCGCAGAACGTGAACTTCGCGATCAAGCTGGCGCCGGCGCTGGAATTCCTGCGTGCCAACAACGCCGCCGCGCACGCCGCGTTGCGCTTCGACACCGGCGGCGGGCTGGACGCGGCCAACAAGGGCGTGGTCAAGGTGCAGGCCGGCAACGTGCCGCCCGACAGCGAGCGGCGCGACAAGATGGTGGTGCGCCTCACCTACCAGGGCGCGTGGGACGTGTGGTACCGCTTTCGCGTCTTCGTGCTGGCCGCGTTCGACTACGAAACGCAAGAAACGCTGTTCGTGGCCGGCCAGGGCCGCGACAGCGCGATGAGCAATGAAGAAGTGGTCATCAAGGACACCTTCGACCAGTTTCGCAAGGCGATCGCGTCGCGTTGAGTTTGTCGACACCAACGTTCTAAGAAACTTGCATGAACATCGCCGGCAAGGCCATCGTCATCACCGGTGCGGCCAGCGGCATTGGCCGTGCGCTGGCGCTGGAATGTGCGCGCCGCGGCGCGCGCCTGCTGCTGGCTGACATCAACGAAGAACACCTGGCCAGCGCCTGCGCCGAAGCCACAGCGGCCGGCGCCACTTGCCATGGCTTGCGCACGGACACGGGCAACGAGCAAGACATCCATGCGCTGGCCGAGGAAGCCCGCTCGTGCCTGGGCGGCGCCGACATCGTGGTCAACAACGCCGGGGTGTCGCTGGTCAGCCCGGTCGAGAGCCTCACCACGGCTGATGCGCAGTGGCTGATGAACATCAACTTCTGGGGCGTGGTGCATGGCTGCCGCGCCTTCCTGCCGCAACTGCGCCAACGCCCGCAAGCGCTGCTGGTCAACATCTCCAGCATCTTTGCCATGGTCTCGGTGCCCACGCAAAGCATGTACCACGCGGCCAAGGCCGCCGTGCGCGGCTTCAGTGATTCGTTAAGGCTTGAGTTGGCCGGCAGCCCGGTGCAGGTGTTGTGCGTGCACCCGGGCGGCATTCGCACGCGCATCGTGCGCGACGCGCGCATTCTGGATCTGGGCGGCGTGGCGCGCAGCGCCGATGAACTCGCGCGCAACTTTGATGCCCTGGCGCGCACCACACCCGAGCAGGCGGCGCTGGCCATCATCGGCGCCATGGAGTCGGGCCAGCCGCGACTGCTGATCGGGCGTGATGCGCAGCTCGGCGACTTGCTGTACCGGCTGGCCCCCACCAAGGTATCGGGCTGGTTCATGGCCTTGGCGCGGCGCCGGCGCGGCGGCTGACGCGGCGCGGCTTGGCTCGCAGGCGCTGGTTACTTCGCGTATCCGGCGCAGCGAAGCGTCATACAGAATGATGATGAAGCCTTCGCGATAAACCACAACGATGCAAAGCGGCCCGGCCAGTGATTCACCGCCCACCAACGGCTGGCCGCTGATCCTGACGCTGCATCTTGAGGGTTCGCTGTTGACCGCTTTCGCCACCGACGGGCATGGCCTGTTCTGCCACGGCGCCCTGGCCTTGGGTGGCGCACCCGCGCTGCCGGCCAGCGTGGCGGCGCTGTTGGCCGGCTGGCCGCGCCACGAGCTGCCGCACCCGCACCCGCACCCCCGCCTGCCACGCCTGCACCTGCAACTGCCCCTGGCGTTGGACGCCCTGCCCTGGGAGGCCTGCCCGCTGGTGGCGCCAGGCCGAGCCGGCGCGCATCTTGGTGAGCGCCTGGGTGAGCGTTTTAGCGTGCTGCGCCAGGTGCTCAACGGCCAGGCCGCAATCGGCCCGGCGCCCGGCCCGGCCACCGCGCCGCGCCCGATCCGCGGCCTGCACCTGGCCAGCCCCGGCTTGCCCGCCAGCCAGGCACCGGGACTGGTGGTGCACCACACGCCGCTGGCCGACGTGGACGCCTTCATCGCCCTGGCGCAAAACCATGAGGTGATCGACCTGCGCGCATGCGCCGCGGCCCAACCGGCGTGGCTGGCCGGCTTGCCCGCCGGCACACCCGCCGCCTTGATGCTGCTGGCCTTGCCGCAGGGCGCTGCCGCGCAGTGGGGCAATTGGGCCCTGGCGGCCAAGGCGGCGGGGGTGGCGGCTTGGGCACCGGGTGCGGTGGCGCTGCGCGGGCCCGGCGCTGGTGATGATGAGCTGCTCGCGCTGTGCCGACTCTGGGCCCACGGCGGCAGCCTGGGTGATGCGATGTCAATGTCGATGACCAGGAACATCACCGCCATCGCCACCACCCCGACCAACCAAGCCACCGCCGCGCAGCGCAGGCGCTCGCAAACCGGCCAGGCCCTGCCGCGCCTGTACGGCGACGCCTGGCTGCCGCGCGCCGCTGACGACGACACCCCGGACGACACGCCGCTGTTCGAAGACGGCTTGCGCCAGGTCACGGCCATGTCGTTCGACCTGGTCGGCTCCACGCGCTTGATGTCGCAATGGGGCAACGAGCGCTACAGCCAGGTGTTGGCGGCGTTCCATGCCTGTTGCCGCGAGCTGATCGAGCGCCATGGCGGGCTGATGGACGACCCGCAGGGCGACGACGGCCTGATGGCCTACTTCGGCATGCCCGTGGCCAGCGAAACCGCCGCCGCGCAGGCCGTGCGCGCCGGGCTGCGCATGGTGCCGGCGGTGGCCGAGCTGGGCATGCAGTTGCGCGTGGGCGTGGCCACGGGCCAGGTGGCGGTGGCCGGCGGCCAGCCGGTCGGTCTGCCGGTGCACCTGGCGGCGCGGCTGCAAAGCGCGGCCGCGCCGGGCACGGTGCTGGTGGCCGAAAGCACGCGCGCACTGGTGGCTGATTTGGCTGACGCCCTCGTGCTGGTGCCCGAATTCCATGCGGTGTCGTTCAAGGGCATTGCCGGCCCGCAGTCAGCCTACCGCGCCGAACCCTTGGCTGACGGCCCGGCCCCCTTGGCCCTGGCCGAGCCGCCCGCGCTGGCCGCGTTCCTAGGGCGCGAGACCGAACTGAGCCTGCTGCTCGAAGCCTTTGGCCGCGCCAGTGCCGGTGCCGGCCAGGTGCTGCTGGTGCAAGGCGAAGCCGGCATCGGCAAGTCGCGGCTGCTGCGCGAGTTCCGCGCCGCGCTGCACGCCGGCGGGCACGCTGCGCTGCACTGCCGCTGCACGCCAGAAGGCTCCGCCACGGCCTACTCGGCGCTGCTGGTGGCGTTGCGCGAATTCATCGGCCTGCGCGAAACCGATGCGCCCGCCAGCGCGCGCGCCAAGGTCGCTGCGCTGCTCGGCGGGCCACCTTGGCAGCTTGACGACGAAGCGGCGTCGCTGTTGCTGGCGCTGCTCTACCCCGGCCTGGCCGGCACCAAGGCCCCCGCCGCCGAGCGGGCGCGCGAACGCACGCTGGCCTTGTTGCTGTCGATGGTCAGCACGGCGGCGCGGGCCGCGGTGGTGTGCATCACGATCGACGACGTGCACTGGGCCGACCCATCCACCGCCGAACTGCTGGCCCGGCTGGCTGCCCAGGCTGGCGCCTTGCCGCTGATGATCATTGCCAGCGCGCGCAGCGGCCTGCCGCTGCCCTGGCAGCCGCCTGCCGCCAGCGCCCACCTCACGCTGCGCGGCTTGGGCGAAGACGCCGCCCTCGCGCTGGTCAGCCAGGTGTGTGCCGACACCCCGGGCCTGGCGCCCGATGTGCTGGCCTGGCTGGCGCAGCGTGGCGACGGCGTGCCGCTGTTCCTGGAGGAGTCGGCGCGCATGGCCGCACGCGCGGCGGCCGAGCCGGGCGGCCTGCTGCGCCAGCAAGACATTCCGGCGCGCCTGCAAGACCTGCTGATGGCCCGGCTCGACAGCGTTGGCGCGGCGCGCAGCGTGGCCCAGATCGGCGCCGTGCTGGGGCGCGAATTCAGCACCGAGCTGTTGCAGGCCGTGGTGCATGACAGCGGCGCGGCGCTGCCGCCGGCGCGGGTTGAACAACACCTGGCCACGCTGCTCGAAGCCGGGCTGCTGCTGCGCGCCGGCGCGCAGGCCGAGCCGGGTTTTCGCTTTCGCCACGCGTTGATCCGCGACACCGCGTACGCCTCGCTGTGGGAGCGCGACCGCAAGGGCACGCACGAGCAGGTGGCCGCCACGCTGAAGGCCGGCTTCGCTGCCAAGCTGGCGTTGCAGCCCGAGCTGTTGGCCCACCACCTGGCGCAGGCCGGACTGGCCTGGCCGGCCTTGCAGGCCTATGAGGCCGCAGCGCGCGGCGCCGCGGCGCGCTCGGCGCACCACGAGGCCATCAAGCTGGCCCGCCGCGGCCTGGAACTGGCCACTCAGTTGCCGCAGCAGCCCGAGCACCAGCGCTGCGAGTTGCGCTTGCAGTTGTTGCTGGCCGCGCGCCACATCGCGGTTGAAGGCTACGGTGCGGCGCAGGTCGAAGCCGCCTACCTGCGCGCCGGTGAACTGTGCACCGCGCTGGGCGACACGGCCGCGCGCGTGCGCGTCGGCCTGGGCCTGGAGGGCTACTACTTCATGCGCGCTGATTTCCAGCGCGCCCTGGCCTTGGCCGATGAAGCCGCACGGGCCGGCTCGGGCGATGTGCTGCAAGCCATTCAAACCGACTGGGCGCGCGCCAACGTGCGCTGGCACCAGGGCGACCTGCCCACCGCTCTGAGCCTGATGGACGGCTGCTTGCAGCGCTACCAATCCACCATGTTCAAGCCCGGGGCGTTGCAGGACCCGGCCGTGATGTGCCTGTGCTATTCGGCCTGGGGCTTGTGGGAACGCGGCGAGCTGGCGTTGGCGTTGCAGCGCGTGGCGCATGCCCTGGCCCTGGCGAGTGAACTCAAGCACCCCTTCAGCCAGGGCGAGGCGCATGGCTTTGCCGCCAGCCTGCACCTGTTCATGGGCGAAGCGGCGGCCGGTTTGCGCCAGGCCGACCAGGCCATCGCCATTTGTGAAGAGGGCGGTTTTGCCGTCTGGGCCGCGCACGCCCACATGATGCGCGGGCGCTGCCGCGTGGCACTGGGCGACCTGGCTGGTGGCTTGCAGGAAATGGCCCAGGCCTACGCCAACTGGTTGGCCACCGGCGCGGTGGTGACGCGCCCGCTGTACCTGGCTTTGCAGGCCGAAGGCTTGATGCTGGCCGGCGACAGCGCCGCGGCGTTGGGCCTGCTGGCGCAAGCCGAGGCCACCGCGCGTCAGAACAACGAGCTGTACCACCTGGCCGAGGTGTTGCGCCTGCGCGGCCTGGCCCACTTGCAACAAGACGGGCCGGCCACGGCGCAGCGGGCGCAGGCACGCCAGGCGTTCATGCAGGCCCACGCGCTGGCGCTGCGCCAGGGCAAGCGCATGTTCGCGCTGCGCAGCGCGCTGGCCTTGCTGCGTTGCGCCAAAGGCAAGGCGCAGCAGGCGCAAGACCGCCTGCGCCTGCGAGCGCGGCTGGCCGAACTGCCCGACGAGCCGCTCCACGCCGAGTTGCAAGCCGCCAAGCGGCAAGTCGTAGAACAAACATGAACCGAGTGTCCAAGGGGGGTGACCATGGCCGAGCGCAGAGCATTCAACTTCAACGAATACGAGCCCGAGAAGCAGACCGCGTTCGAGAGCAATCGCATCCTGTTCGACTGGTTGTGTGACGACGCTGACCGGCGCGCGCTGTATGACGCGCTGACCGTACAGAAGTGCGCGCTGGCCTTCGCCAGCCGCGCGCATGTTGAAGACGACCCCGCCCCACCCCTAGGCACGCAGCGCCCGGCCGGTCACAGCCAGGTGGCGCTGATCACCGAGCGCGCCGACATCGAGCACGTGCTGTGCAACACGCAAGCCTTCAGCAACATTCCCTACAGCGTGCTGGGCACGGGCTCGTTCATGCTGGCGCTGGCACCCGGTGCCGCGCACGACACGCAGCGCCGCGCGCTCGAAGCCGCGCTGCCCGGCCCGGCAGACGGCCAGCTGATTGAACGCCTGGCCGAGCAGGCCATGCAACAAGCCGCGGCCGCCTTCCTGGGCGCCAAGCAGTTCGACCTGGCCGTGCTGGCCGAGGCCGCGGCACTGCGCCTGTGCAGCCTGCTGTTTGGCTACGCGGCGCGCGACATGCCGCTGCTGGAAGACGCGCTGCGCAAGGTCTACCGTGCCTTGAACTACCAGATGCTGGGACGCCATTTCGTCAGCGAGCCGCTGGCCATTCCTGCCGCGCGCGAGGCCATGGCGCGGCTGCTGGCCCGCAGCGCCGAGCTGATCAACGACTACCAGCACCTGGCGCGCTACCCGGTGCCGCCCAGCGGCCCGTTCGACCCGAAGCGCGAGCGCGACGCGCTGCCCAAGGGCGTGCAACCGCTGTCGCAGCTCGGCCTGTCGGGCCTGACACCGGTGATGCAGCGGTTGGGCACCCAGCTCAGTGAATTGAGCGGAGACGAAATGGCCGTGGTGGTGGTCGGCGCCATGGCCGGGATCATGGGCAACATCCAGGCCAGCGTGTGCATCACGGTCGACCATGTCTTCAACAACGAGGCCGGTACGTGGTCAACCTTCGCCTATCTGAGCGACGCAAAGCGCCAGGAGTTTGTCGACGACGCCATGCGCGCTGCGCTCAGCCGCAACCCGCCCGCGGCTTTCTTGCCGCGCCGCGCTTTGGAGCAAAAGACCTTGCCTTCGGGCCGCACGGTGCAAGCCGGCCAGGAATGCATCCTGGCCATGGGCGCGGGCACGCGCAGCAGCCCCGGCGTGTGCCCGTACCAGGCCAAGCAGTGGCCCGAAGACCCGTTGGTTTTTGGTGGCGAACATCTCGACGCCACCCATTGGTGCCTGGGCAACCACCTCGCCCGCCCGCTGGTGCGGCGCGTGGTCGGCAGCGTGCTGCGCCTGCCCGGCCTGGCGCAACTGCTCGACGCGCAGACCGGCGAGCCCAAACGGCTGGAAAAGCGCTGGGGCTTTGGCTGCGAGCGCTACCGGCTGCAATACAAGCGCGAGAAGCGATTGGCGCAACAGCCGCTGAACGTGGTGATGCGCATCAAGAGCCCGGTGGCCGAGAACGCGGCGCGGCTGCGCCGCATCATCCAAGACGGCGCGCCGCGCATCACCCAGGCGTTGAACGAAGCGCGCCATGTGCACTTCGCCTGGTTCGAGCTGCTCGAAGGCGACACCAAGCTGGCGCTGCACACCGTGTATGACGGCGACTTCGACGCCTACATCATGCATTTCGCGCTCAAGGTCGATGACCTGTTCGACCTCTTGTTTGAATGCATCGACGGCGCGCCACGCCTGCCGGTGGCCGACTACCCCAACGAGTTCGTCAACACCATCCGCCAGTTCAACCAGGCGCCCGTGGCCGGCTATTTCTACTCGGCCTACCCGTTGGGGGAAGTGCCGGATCTGTGCCGTGCGGTGCGCCAGGAGCAAGCATCATGAACGCGCCGCAGCGGTTGGTGGTGCGCCAGCCCCGCGCCACGTGCGTGCGCCATCTGATCGTGCAGTTCTCGCTCAGCGGCGCGGCCAAGCACTTCGTCAACGAGCTGGCGCGCAAGCATGCTCCTGCGTTGGCCAGCGATGCCGGCCCCGGCGCGGTCGAGCTGGCCATTGGCTTGAGCTTCCAAGGCCTGCGCGCGCTGAACCTGCCGCTGCCTTACCAGGCCGCCCTGGCGCGCCTGGCGCCGGCCTTCGCGCAGGGCGCGCCACTGCGCGCGGCGGAATTTCTTGGTGACACCGGGCCCAGTGCGGCCACGGCGTGGGAGCCGGGCTTCGGGCTGGTGCAAGCGCATGCGGTGATCACGCTGCATGCTGGCGACGAGCCGGCCTTGCAGGAAGCCAGCACGGCGATCGAAGAGCTGGCCCGCAGCGCCAAGGTGGCCATCGTCGGCCGGCATCATGGCGCGCGCTTGCCCCGCACGCGCAACCAACAAGGCGAATGGGTGCACTTCGGTTACCGCGACGGCCTCACCCACGTGCACGTGCAGGGCTACGCCAGCGACGCGGCCGCGCCCGCGCACGCCACCGGCGAGCTGCTGCTGGGCCATGCCAACGACGCCAGCTTCAACCCTTGGGCGCTGCCGCTGAGCCCGGCGCCCATGCGCGGCTTTTTCGCCAACGCCAGCTTCGGCGTGCTGCGCAAGATGCACCAGGACGAACCGCTGTTTCGCCAGCGCCTGGGCGCATGGGCCAAGCAATTGAAGCAAACCGAAAACTTTGTTCGCGCCAAGCTGTGCGGCCGCTGGCCCGAAGGCGGCTTGATCGACGCCACCGGCCAGGCGCCTGTCTCGACCGCTGCGCCGCCTGGCGCCGACTTCAATTTCGACGCCGACCCCGATGGCCTGGGGTGCCCGTTTGGCGCGCACATCCGACGCATGAACCCGCGCGGCCAGGGCGTGGTGCACACGCGCCCGCGCCCGCTGGTGCGCCGCGGCATGCCTTATGGGCCGGTCTTCAATGAGGCCGCCGAGGAACCGGTGGACACCCAGCGCGGCCTGCTCGGCCTGTTCTTCTGCGCCAGCCTGGAAGAGCAGTTCGAGCATGTGCTGGGCCAGTGGGCCGACCGCAACCCGATCGGGCCGCACAACCCCGGCCAAGCCAAAGACCCGTTCGCGGCCACGCACGACGACCCGCAGGCCGCCTTTGCCGTGCCCCTGGGCCAAGGCCAGCCGCCGGCCTTGCTGCGCGGCTTTGCGCCCTTCGTCACCACGCGCGGCACGGTGTACCTGTTCTACCCCGCGCAAACCGCCTGGAGCATGCTGTGCAGCGGGCAGGACTACGCTGAAGACGGCCAGCCCGGGAGCTTTGGGTGAGTGCGCACGGCAAAGCGCCCGGTGAGCAGCGGTGCCCCGCCAGCCAGCCGGGCTGGGTCGAGCCCGAGCCGTTGCGCGAAACCCCGGCGGCCGACCGCTTTTGCGACCTGGTTCTGACCGGCGGCGTGGCCAGCGGCGTGGTCTACCCCTGGGCGATTGTTGAACTGGCGCGGCACTACCGCTTTCGCAGCATCGGCGGCAGTTCGGTCGGGGCCATGGCTGCGGCCCTGGCCGCCGCATCTGAATACGGCCGGCGCAACAACGTGCCCTACCCGTTCGAGGTGCTGCGCCGCGTGCCCGGCGCGCTGGCCGAAGAGCGCGGCGGGCGCACCAAGATGCTGCGCTTGTTCCAGCCCAGCGCCGCCGGCCAACGGCTGTTCGATTTGTTCGTGCACGCGGTAAAGCGCATGGGCAATCCGCCGCAACCTGAGAGCAAGCCGGCCGGCAGCGATGCGCAGGCGCAGCCAGAGTCAGCCGACAACATCGCGCCGGCTGCGCACAAGCCTGCCGACACCGAGGCCCTGGGCCAACCCGCCGAGTACGCCAGCCTGGGCCGCGCCTTCCTGCGCGCCTATGGGCCAGACGCGCTCCAGTCCACCGCCCTGCCGTTGCTGCTGCTGGTGCTGGTGGGAGCCGTGCTCACCGCCAGCCCCTTGCTGCCCATGGCGGCGGCGTGGCGCGTGCCGGCCTGGCTGGTCGGCGTGGCGCTCGGCGCCTTGCTGCTGGCCTGCCTGTTGTGGGGCCTGGCGCGCGCGCTGCTGAAAGACATCCATGAAGGCGTGTTCAACAACGACTTGGGCCTGTGCAAGGGCAAGAGCCAAAGCCCGGCAGGCACGCCCGAGCCCGAGCAGGGCCTGTGCGACTGGCTGCATGAAGGCATTCAAAAGGCCGCCGGGCTGGAGGTGAACGCACCGCCCCTGACCTTTGGCGACTTGTGGGCCGCGCCGCTGTTGCCGGGCGACGCGCCGGGCGCGGCGCCGGTGGGGCGCTCCATCAACCTTGAAGTCTTCACCACCAACGTCACGATGGGCCGCCCGGTGCGCCTGCCGTCCAGCCACGACGGCACGCGGCTGTACTTCAAGCTGGCGGAATGGGACGGCATCTTTCCGGCCGGCGTGATGCAGGCTTTGCAGCGCGACGCCCAGCCCTACCGCAAGTCCAGCCCGTCAGACCCCGACGTTGCCAGCGAGCTCGACTTGCTTGAACTGCCCATGGCGCGGCTGCCGGTGGTGGTGGCCGCGCGCATGAGCTTGAGCTTTCCGGTGCTGTTCTCGGCCATCCCGGTGTGGGCGGTGCACTATGAATCGCGGCGCAATGAGGGCGACCAGGCCGATCAGAATACAAACACGCGCCCGTTTCGCAAGTGCTGGCTCAGCGACGGCGGCATCTGCTCTAACTTTCCAATTCACCTTTTCGATACCGCCATTCCGCGCTGGCCCACCTTCGGCCTGCTGCTCGACCGGCGCCTGGCGCCCAACGACGACCGGGCCGTGTGGCTGCCGCAAGAACACCGTGAAGGCCGGCACGACAACCTGCAAGCCTTTGTGCCCGGTGCGTCGCCCGCCCGGCCGGGCCGCTTTCAGGGCTTGAGCGGCATGGCCGGCTTCCTGGTCGGCGCCCTGGCCACCGCCAAGGACTGGAACGACCGCGTCACCCTGCGCCTGCCTCATGCACGCAACCGTGTGGTGCGCCTGGCTCTGCGCGCCGGCGAGGGCCAACTCAACATCGCCATGCCCGGGGCCGTGATCCTGCGCATGGCGCACGAATACGGCAGCGCCTCGGCTCTGGAGCTGGTGCGGGCCTACGTACCCCAGGCGCCGGCCGCGGTGAGCGCCGCTTGGTACGAGCACCTGTATGTGCGCACCCAGGTGCAGGTGGCGGCGCTGCGCCAGTTGCTCAAGGGCAGCAGCGCGGCCCATGCCAATGCGGCCCATTCACTGCCCGTGGCCGAGATGCTGCATGCCGCACAAACCGGCCTGGGCAGCGACGGCCGGGTGGCGCCGTACCGCCCTTCCAACCTGTGCCTGGCGCTGCGCGAACCCGCTGACCGCCTGGGCGAAGACCCCAGCGCCGCGCGCCCCAGCGCGCAACATGTGCAGGCACTCGAACGTGCCCTGGCTGCCATGGCCGAGTTGGAATGCGCGCTGACCGACCCGGATTTGCTGGGCCCCTACGAGCCCGATCCGAAGGTGGATTTGCGCGTGCGCGCGCCGTACTGAGCGCAGGCGCCGTGCAGGCCGGGGCGCATAGACTGCGCGACCCACCCAGCCAACGAAAGGCCGCACCGTGATCCTCGAAATCGCCGACATCCGCATCGCACCCGGCCAGCAGGCCGCCTTCGACGCCGCCATTCAGCGCGGCATCAAAGAAGTCGCCAGCCAGGCCAAGGGCTTCAAGGGCTTCAAGGTCAACCGCGGCGTTGAAAGCCCCGAGCGCTACATCCTCATGATTTATTGGGACACGCTGGAAGACCACACCGTGGGCTTTCGCAGCGGCCCGCTGTTCCCGCAGTGGCGCGCCATCGTCGGGCCGTTCTTTGCTACGCCGCCGGTGGTGGAGCACTTCGAATTGGTCGCCAAGTCCTGAGCCCATGGAGACCGCGCAATTCGGCCCCGTCACCGTCCATTTCGGTGACAAATCTGGCAAGTACCCCGACGGCAACCAGGTCATCGTCCAAGGCCCCGAGCAGCGCGTGGCGTTCGACACGCCGCAGGTGGCCAACCGCATCGGGCCGGCGTTCGATGACGTTGACCTCGTCATCCTGGGCCATGTGCATGAAGACCACATGGCCGGCCTGCACCGCGTGCCCAAGGCCAGCGTGCAAGTGCACGAGGCCGACCTGGCCGCGGCGCAAAGCTGGGCCGGTCTTTCGCGCCACTACGGCTATCCGCCAGCCGTGCTGGAGCCGTTGAAGGCCAAGATCGAAGCCGAGTTCAACTACTGCCCGCGGCCCGATGCCACGGCCTACCAAAACGGCGCGGTGTGGCACCTGGGCGGCGGCGTGCGCGTGCAGGCGCATCACCTGCCCGGCCACACATCAGGCCATTGCGCGCTGCTGGTCGAGCCCGTGGGCCTGGCCTTCATCGGCGACATCGACCTCACCGGCTTCGGCCCGTATTACGGCGACGCCACGTCGAACCTGGCCGACTTCCGGCGCAGCCTGAAGGCGATTGAAGCGCTGCCGGCCCAGGTGTGGGTGACCTCGCACCACCGCGGCGTGGTCACCGAGCGCGAGCGCTTTCTTGAGCTCTTGCACACCTTCGCGAACAAGATCGACGCGCGCAACGCCAAACTGCTGGCCATGCTGCAAGACGGGCCGCAGACGCTGGCTGAACTGGTGCGCCGCCGCCTGCTGTACCCGCCCGGCCATGCCGAGTTGTGGATCGACTGTGCCGAGGCGCGCAGCATCGGCATGCACCTGGATGAACTGTTAACCGCGGGCCGCGTGCGCCGCCTTGATGACGGCGGTGGCGCCGCCACGCCAGTGCGCTACGCCGCGGCTTGAGACGCCGGTTTCACCACCGTCAACCACAGCGCGGCCGCGCTGCACGCCATGGCCAGCCACTGCGTCAGGCCCAGCGGTTCGCCGTGCACCAGCGCGCCGGCCAGCATGGCCACCACCGGCACGGCCACCGAAGACAGCCCGGCCACGTTGGCCGGCAGCATACCCACGATGGCAAACCAGCACAGGTTGCCAATGCACATCGGCACCACGGTGATGTAGGCCAGCAGCGCCAGCGTGGGCCAGGCCGGCCATGGCGCTGACAGGTCGGCAAAGAGCAGCGTGCCCACGCCGATGGGCACCGCGGTTAACAGCAACTGCCAGCCGGTGAGCACCGTGGCCGGCACGTCGATGGGCCAGCGCTTGAGGATCAAGGTGCCCACCGCCCAACCCACGCCGGCCAGCAGCCCCAGTCCCAGGCCCAGCGGCGCGTCGGCATAGGCCGCGAAGCTCTTGCTCATCAGCAGCCCCACGCTGGCCGCGCCCAGGCCCAGGGCCAGCAACAAGCGCGCATTCAAGCGCTGGCCCATGAAGGCCCAGGCCAGCAGCGCCGCCCACAGCGGCATGGTGAAACCGAGCACCGCGGCCTGGCCCGATGGAATCAACTTGGCCGCATAGGCGCTGGCCACGTTCCACACCGCCAGGTAAGCCAACGCAGCGGCCAGCATCGCCGCCCAGTGCTTGCGCGGCACGGCCAGCGATTGCCCGCGCCACAGCGCCACGGCCAACAGCAGCACGCCGCCCACGCTCAGCGAGACGAAGCGAAAGGTCCACACCGACATCTCGCGCAGCACGATGGGAAACAGCGGCCAGTTGGTGCCCCACACGAGGGTGAGGACAGCCAGCAGCAGAACAGCGCGGGCGGGCAGGGCGTGGCTGGGCATGGCGCCATTGTGTGGCCCCTAAACTGGCGCGATGAAAGCGCAGCGCGTGGTGGTGGGGTTGTCGGGCGGGGTCGATTCGGCGCTGAGCGCCTGGTTGCTCAAGCAAGCCGGCCACGAGGTGGTGGGCATCTTCATGAAGAACTGGGACGATGATGACGACAGCGAATACTGTGCGTCGAACATCGACTTCGTGGACGCCGCCGCGGTGGCCGACGTGATCGGCATCGAGCTGGAGCATGTGAACTTCGCGGCCGCATACAAAGACCGCGTCTTTGCCGAATTCCTGCGTGAGTACGCCGCCGGCCGCACACCCAACCCCGACGTGCTGTGCAACGCCGAGATCAAGTTCAAGGCCTTTTTGGACCATGCCTTGCGCCTGGGCGCCGACAGAATTGCCACCGGCCACTATGCCCGCGTGCGCTGGAAGCCAGCGCACGCGGGCGCTGCTGATGACGCGCGGGTGCGCGAACGCGCCGGCGCCTTCGAGCTGCTCAAAGGGCTGGACGCGAGCAAAGACCAGAGCTACTTCCTGCACCGTTTGAACCAGGCGCAGTTGAGCCAGACGCTGTTCCCGCTGGGCGAGCTGCACAAGACCGAGGTGCGCCGCATCGCCGCCGAGATCAAGCTGCCGAATGCGAAGAAGAAAGATTCCACCGGCATCTGTTTCATCGGCGAGCGGCCGTTCCGCGAGTTCCTCAACCGCTACCTGAACCACACGCCGGGGCCGATGCTCGATGAGCGCGGCCGCCACCTGGGCCAGCACCTCGGCCTGAGCTTCTACACGCTCGGCCAGCGCCAGGGTTTGGGCATCGGCGGCGTCAAGGACAAGCGTGCACCGCGGGGTGGCGGCGACCACGCGCCCTGGTTCGTGGCGCGCAAGGAGTTAGCCAGCAACACCTTGCGCGTGGTGCAGGGCCATGACCACCCCTGGCTGCAAAGCCTGAACCTGCACGCGCTGGATGCAAGCTGGGTCAGTGGCAGCGCCCCTGCACCGGGCCGTTATGCGGCCAAGACGCGCTACCGGCAGGCCGATGCGCCTTGCGTTCTGACCACAGATGCGCGCGCCGCCTTCAGCTTGCAGTTTGACGCCGCGCAATGGGCGGTGACACCAGGCCAGAGTACCGTGGTGTACGACGGCGACGTTTGCCTGGGCGGCGGGGTCATCGATTCATCGGCCTGACGGTCATGGTCGAGCGCGCCTGCACGCCCGAAGCCGAGGTAAGGAAGCCGGGCGCGCTTTGACGCCGGGCTGATGCGAACCGTCAAAGGCCCGGCAGGCTCGCAACCACGTTCGGCGCTGGTGCTGCGGCCAACGTTCCAGAACCTGTTCTAGGAAGCCCCAGGGTCATGACCCACCACGGCCACTGGCGTGCATCGCTGTGGCAAGCCAGGCTGATTTCGCGCATGCGCGGATCCATCAGGTTGGCGCAATGCTTGTCGCTCAGCGCCCAGTCGGCCACCGCCTGGGTCGGCTGCATCCAGCCGTTAGCCAGGTTTTCGGCCACGCGAATGAACGGGTAGCCGGCGGCATGGGCGCGGGTGGCCAGGTTCTCGCCGCCCGTGCCGCGGTGAGTGAGTTCGCCCTGTTCGGCCATGGCGCGGGCCTGCGCCAGGGCCATACCGTTCAGCCGCTCACCCCACACCAGTGCCGGCGCCGGCGCATGGTGGCCACTGCCGCCGCAATTCAGGCCCTGCTGGCGCAGGCGGTTCACTTGGGCCAGCACCTGTTCGCGCCATTGCGGCTGGTTCAGGCTCGGGCAGGCGTCGGGTTGGGCATGAGCGGCGGCAGTGGCCAGGCCGATCAACAGCACCAGGTTTTGCAGGCGTGTGTGCATGAGGCAGATTTCAGGCAAGGCCGCGATTGTCTTGGTCACGGCGCTGTTCGCGCCCAGTGAGAATCCTCATTCAGCGCTGAAAACCACGCGGGTGTGCAACAAGGTGTTTCTAACACCGCATTCCATGCCACAAAACGGGGCCCTCATGACGTCAAGCCTGGAAACACTGAAGATCGACCGCAGCTCGCTGCGCCCTGGGCGGCGCCGTTGGCGCTGGTTGGCAGCGCTGCTGGCGGGCCTGGTGGCGGCGGCCGCGTTGGCCTGGGCACTGGTTGCGCGCCCCCTGGATGTGCAGGCCACCAGCGTGGTCAGCACCCAGCCTTCAGCGCAATTCGCGCTCATCACCGCCTCGGGCTACGTGGTGGCGCAGCGCCGCGCCGCCGTGGCCAGCAAGGCCACCGGGCGGCTGGTGGAGTTGAACGTGCGCGAAGGTTCGGTGGTGAAGCTGGGCGACGTGATCGCGCGGCTTGACGCGGCCGATGTGCAGGCCGCCATGCGCGCCGCCACGGCCGGTGTGCGCCAGGCCGAAGCCTCGGCCACGCTGGCGCAAGCCGGCATTGCGCAGGCGCAGGCCGGCCAACGCCAGGCCGCAGCGGCGCTGGCCAACGCGCAAGTTGAATTGCTGCGCACCAAGGGTTTGCAGGCGCAGGCCTTCATCTCGCCACAGGCGGTCGATGCGGCGCAATTGAAGGTCGAAAACGCCCAGGCCGGCCAAGCCGCGGCCGACGCCGCGGTGGCCCAAGCCCAGGCGGCACGCGCTCAAGCCCAGGCCAGCGTGGCGCAGGCCCAGGCGCAGGTGGGTGTGCAGAAGGTGAATGAAGACTTCACGCTCATCCGCGCCCCGTTCGACGGCGTGGTGCTGGTGAAGAACGCCAACGTGGGCGACATCATCACGCCGTTTTCCAGCGCTGCTGGCAGCCAGGGCGCGGTGGTCACCATGGCCGACATGAGCACGCTGGAAGTCGAGGCCGATGTGTCGGAGAGCAACGTGGGCAAGCTCAAGGCCGAGTTGCCGGTGGAGATCACGCTCGACGCATTTCCTGAAATGCGCTGGCGCGGCAACGTCTCGCGCATCGTGCCCACGGTGGACCGCGCCAAGGCCACCGTCATGACCAAGGTGCGCTTCGACAAACTCGACCCGCGCATCCTGCCCGAGATGAGCGCCAAGGTGGTGTTCCTGTCGCAGGCGCCGGCCTCCGGTGAGAACCAGCCCGTGCTGGCCGTGAACCCCAAGGCGGTGGTGGAGCGTGAGGGCCGCAAGCTGGTCTTCCGCATCGAAGGCGAACTGGCCAGGGCCGTGCCGGTGACCCCGGGCCGCACGCTGGGCGAGGTGGTTGAACTCAGCGGCGCG
>JANMYI010000169.1:0-5559 GCA_031381955.1 Burkholderiales bacterium | reverse complement strand
CGCCGGCCGAGCGCACTTCGCCGCGGATGTCCATCTTGTTGGGGAGCTTGAGGTGGAGGGTCATCCCCTCCTCGAGCTCCGCGTCCGTCTTGAAGGTCATGCCGGAGGCATCTGGGTCAACCATATACGACAAAACTGATTGACTTGAGAAGTTGAGCTGGTCAAAACTAAGCACGATATTGAGAATCGGTGTCTGGCCTGCGCCGACTCCGAGTGTGTTTAAACTATCCATCACAGTACTGTAGTTTGCAACACTGGGCATTTAATTCTCCTTAGTATCGGGAAAGGTGCTTTGGATTGAAGTGGCGACTGTCGTAGCACCCAATATACGGCGGTTGCCTGACGAAAATACAGGTGTCGAAGGGCCCGTTGGCACAGACGGCACTGGTGGTTACATGCCGCAGGATAGTGCGCGTTGCGCGACGGGTAAATGGCCTTGCCGCACGATGGTGTTAACGGGACTGATGATGCGCGCGGAATCGCCCAGCCCATCAAGGCGCTTGATGACCGCGACCTTGCGCGGGATCGGTTGGGCACTGACCCAGAAGTTTCGGTTTGATCGCTGCGGGCATGGGCATACGCCCGGTCAGCCCGGTCAGAGCAAGCCTTCGGTCACCAGCGCCTGGCGCAGCGCGTCATAGCACAGCGGGTCAATCGCGCTGCCGATCGTCTCGGCCATCATTTCCAGTGTGCGCGGGATCGGCACGGCGCCGCGATAAGGCCGCTCGGCGGAGATGGCGTCGAAAATGTCGGCGGTGGTGATGATGCGCGTCTCGATCGCGATCTGGTCGCCGCGCAGACCCAGCGGGTAGCCCTGGCCATCCAGCCGCTCGTGGTGGGCCGCGGCGATGCGCCCAAGCTCGGCGAAGGGCTCGATGCGGCACAGGATCTGCTGCGTCAGCATGGCGTGGCGCTTCACGGCGACCCACTCGTCGTCGTCCAGCTTGCCTGGCTTGTCGAGCACGGCATTGCTCACGCCGAGCTTGCCCAGGTCGTGCAGCAGCGCGGCGCGGTGCAGCCAGCGCCGGCGCGGCGCGGGCAGGCCCAGTTGTGCGGCGATGGCGTCGGTGTACTTGGCCACGCGCGCGCTGTGGCCGCTGGTGTAGGGGCTCTTGCTGTCCACCACCTGGCCGAAGGCTGCGGCGATGTCGTCCAGGTAGTCGTCGTCGAGCGCCACCTCGTGCTGCCCGGGTTCCAGCATGCGCACCGCGGCGTCGACCCCCGGCGAAGACAGCATGGCCCAAAACGCCGGCTCCAGCCCAACGCGCGTGAAGGCCTGTACCAGGCGCGGGTCGAACCAACTGCCGCCACGGGCCGACTCAGCCAGCGCAGCGGCTGGGCCGCCGGTGACGTGAAACACGTCCACCACCTGCGCCAGCAGCGCGATGCGGGCGTACAGCGCAATCTGCTCGCCTTGGGTTCCCAACGGCTTGCCCTGGCCGTTCCAGTGCTCGTCGAGTGCCGCGATGCCCGCCGCCACGGCTTCGGGAAAGCGCAGTTGCCGCGCGATATCGGCGCCGCGCGTGCACCGCGTCTGGATCAGTTCGGTGGCGATCTCCGGCCCGTTGCGCATGATGTTGAGCGTGGCCTTCAGGCGCTGCGCCAACCCGGCATTCAAACCCGTGTGCGTGAAGACGAAGCGCAGCATCTGCGGCAGCCCTTCACCCACGGTCTTGAAGTCCTGCTTGAATTGGCGGTCGTCGGTGAGGTAGAGCTCGCAGATGCGCGCCGCATTGCTGCTGCAGCCCAGGTCTTTCAGCAGCAGGGTGTAGTACAGCTCCCACAGCTCACGCCCGCCCAGGCCGATGGCGCGGCCCAGGTGCATGCCGATCCAGCAGGTGCGCACGCAGTGCCCGGGCGGCTGGCCCTCGGTGATGTCGAGCGCATGGCTCAGGGCACCGATCAGCTCGGCCAGCTTGAGCGTGTTCGGGCCGCATGCGGCTGCGTTGAGCGCTGTCAGGCGGAGTCGATCCATCTGTGCCGTATCGGCCGACACGGTTGGAACTTGAAGAGGGCCGCAGACGCTCGGCCCTCAGGTGAGTGTCACCCCGCCCGGGCGCTGGCGCGGTCAGGACGGGAGCGCAGTTCTCACTCCATCTTGATCGTGGCAATCACCGGCCGGAACTGATCCATCTGCTTGCGCAGCACCGCGTCTTGTTCGGCCGCTGTTGAGCCGACGGGCTCGGCCGCCAGGTCGATCAGCTTCTTGGCCACCTCGGGGTGGCGCACGGCGGCGGCCACTTCGCGCTGCAAGCGTTCGATGATGTCGCGCGGCGTCTTGCCCGGCACGAACAGGCCGTTCCAGCCCTCGGCTTCGAGCCCGGGGAAACCCATTTCCCGCACGGTGGGCACGTCGGGCAGCGCGGCGATGCGCCTGGCGCCGAAGGTGGCCAGCGCCTTGAGCGTGCCCGCCTTGATCTCGGCCAGCGACGACGACAGCTGGTCGCCACCGATCTGGATGCGCCCGGCCAACAGTTCTTGCTTCAGCGGCGCCGCGCCCTTGTAGGGGATGTGCGTCATCGCCACCTTGGCGTCGCGGTTGAAGGCCTCGCCCAACACGTTCATGGCCGAACCGGGGCCGGTCGAGCCGTAGTTGTATTGCAGGGTCTTGTCGCGCTGCAGCAGTTCGGCCAGTTCGCGCAGGTTCTTCACCGGCACGCTGGGGTGGGCCGTGAGCACGAAGGGCACGTTGACCGCCACCGACACGCCGGCGAAGTCGGTGTCGATGTTGAATGGCGAGCGGTTGCCCAGCGCCGCGGCCACCGCCGCCAGCGGGAAGGTGACGTTGTGCATCAGCAGCGTGTAGCCGTCGGGTGCGGCCTTGGACACCGCGTCGGCGCCAATCATGCCGGCGGCGCCGCCGCGGTTTTCGACCACCACGGTCTGGCCCATCGTCTCAGTCAAGCGTTGGGCCAGGATGCGCGCCACGACATCGGTGGTGCCGCCGGGCGGGAAGGGCACCACGATGCGCAGCGGCCGCGCCGGGTAGGCCTGCGCCTGCGCCAGCGCCGCCTGCCAGGCGCTGGGCGCGAGGCTGGCCGCGGGCAGCGCCAAGGTGCTCATGAGCAGTGTTCTTCGATCCAGCGGCATGGCGTCTCCTTCTGTGTCTTGAGGCTGCTGCCGTTGTACCACCGCCCCTCAGCCTTGCAGCCGCTTGCACACTGCATACTTGGCAGCACACCAGCGGCACTGGGCGCGCCCAGAATCAACGCCTCACGCTCCTCACTCAAAGCAAAATGGCTGAACGTTCCTTCGTTGAAGAAGTCAAGAAGCTGCGCCTGGGCGCGGGCGAGGTGTTTCATGGTGAAGGCATCCTGGCCGTGACCAAGGCCTTGCTTGAATCGGGCGTGGCTTATGTGGCTGGTTATCAGGGCGCGCCGATCTCGCATTTGATGGATGTGCTGGCCGACGCGCAAGACATCCTGGCCGACCACGGCATTCACTTCGAGAACAGCGCCAGCGAAGCCACCGCCGCGGCCACGCTGGCCGCGAGCGTGAACTACCCGCTGCGCGGCGCGGTCACGTTCAAAGGCGCGGTGGGCGTGAACGTGGCCTGTGATGCGCTGGCCAATCTGGCTTCAGGCGGCGTCACCGGTGGCGCGCTGGTGATCGTGGGTGAAGACTACGGCGAGGGCAGCTCCATCATGCAAGAGCGCAGCCACGCCTTCGCCATGAAGTCGCAAATCTGGCTGCTCGACCCGCAGCCCAACCTGCCCAGCATCGTGCAGGCGGTGAAGGATGGTTTCGATTTGAGCGAAGCCAGCCACACACCGGTGATGCTTCAGTTGCGCATTCGCGCCTGCCATGTGCACGGCCAGTTCACGGCCAGCGCGAACCGTCGCCCCAGCTTCACGCTGCGCGAAGCCATGGACAACCCGCAGCGCGACGTGAGCCGCATCGTGCTGCCGCCGGCCAGCTTCGCGCACGAGAAAGAAAAGGTGATGCAGCGTTGGCCGGCGGCAGTGAAGTTCATCCAGGATCGCGGCCTGAACGAGTTCTTTGCTGAAGGGGCTGATGACATCGGCATCATCGTTCAGGGCGGCAGCTATAACACCTTGCTGCGTGTGCTCGAACGCCTGGGCGTGGCCGATGTGTTCGGTGCCAGCCAGGTGCCGCTGTATGTGATGAACGTGGCCTACCCGGTGGTGGATGCTGAAGTGCTGCGCTTTTGCGCCGGCAAGCGCGCGGTGCTGCTGGTGGAGGAAGGCCAGCCTAACTTCATCGAACAGAACATCGCCAGCATCTTGCGCAGCGCGGGCGAGCCGGCGGCGCTGCACGGCAAGGACATGCTGCCCCTGGCCGGTGAATACACCGCGGCCGAAGTGCTGGTGGGCGTGCGCCGTTTCTTGCAGCGTTATGGCCGGGTGGCCGCGGCGCCGGTGGCGCCAGTGCCGCACAGAGTGATTGAGATTCAGCCCGCGGCCAACGTGCATGCCCGCCCGCCCGGCTTTTGCACCGGCTGCCCCGAGCGGCCCATCTTCACCGCCATGAAACTGGTGGAACGCGAACTGGGCGAGCACCATGTCTCGGCCGACATCGGCTGCCATTTGTTTTCCATCCTGCCGCCGTTCAACCTGGGCAACACCACCATGGGCTATGGCCTGGGCGCGGCGGGTGCATCGGCCATGAGTTCGGCCGGTGGCGGCAAGCGTGCGATCAGCGTGATGGGCGACGGCGGCTTCTGGCACAACGGCTTGACCAGCGGCATCGCCAACGCCGTGTTCAACCGCTCCAACAACCTCACCGTCATCGTCGACAACAACTACACCTCGGCCACCGGTGGGCAAGACATTTTGTCGTCGCAGGCGCGCAACCCCACGCGCAGCACGGGCCACGCCATCGAGCAGGCGGTGCGCGGCGTGGGCGTCACGTGGGCGCGCACGCTGACCAACACTTATGACCTGAAGGCCATGACGGCGGCGCTGAAAGAAGCGCTCACCACGCCCGAAAAAGGCCCCAAGGTGCTGATCGCGCAAAGCGAATGCATGCTCAACAAGCAGCGGCGCGAAAGGCCGCTGGTGCGCCAGAGCGTTGCCGCGGGCAAGCGCGTGGTGCGCGAACGGTTTGGCGTGGATGCCGACACCTGCACGGGCGACCATTCCTGCATCCGTTTGTCGGGCTGCCCGAGCCTGACCATCAAGCCCAACCCCGACCCGCTGCGCACCGACCCGGTGGCCGCGGTCATCGATTCCTGCGTGGGCTGCGGGCTGTGCGGCGAGGTTTCGCATGCAGCCGTGTTATGCCCGTCGTTCTACAAGGCGCAGATTGTCAGCAACCCTAACGTTTGGGATCGCCTGCGCCAGCGCTTGCGCGGCACGGTGATTGGTTGGCTGCAGCGGCGCGCCGCCGCGCAGCGCGACCAATGGGCGTTTTAGAAATGAGCCAGGCTCAGCCGATCAAGATCGCCATCCTGGCCATGGGCGGCGAGGGTGGCGGCGTGTTGGCCGACTGGCTGGTTGATCTGGGCCAAGCCAACGGCCACATCGCGCAGACCACATCGGTACCCGGCGTGGCGCAGCGCACGGGCGCCACCAACTATTACGTTGAGCTGTTTTCCGC
>JANMYI010000148.1:0-18274 GCA_031381955.1 Burkholderiales bacterium | reverse complement strand
GACGCTGCCGTGTGCGCCACTTTCAATGACGGCAAGCGCACGCCGCCGCTGGTGATTGAAGTGCGCGTTGAAGAGGCCTACCTGCATTGCGCCAAGGCGTTCATGCGTTCCAAACTTTGGAGTGCACAGGCGCAGGTCGAGCGCAGCCGCCTGCCCTCGTCGCGCGACATGCTGATCGACCACACCGGCATCGCCACGCCGCCCGAAAGCCGCGAAGAGATGATCGCGCGCTACCAGCCCGATCTGTGAGCGCCGCGGTTTGAGCCACACCGCTGATTCCCGCTACGCCTGGCTGCGCCTGGGCGTGTCGCTGTTGTTGATGACGCTGGGCGGCAGCGGCATGTATGCCATTTCGGTGGTGCTGCCGAGCGTGCAGAAAGACTTCGGCGTGGACCGCGCCGATGCCTCGCTGCCCTACACGCTCACGATGATCGGCTTCGGCGTCGGCGGCATCGTCATGGGCAAGCTGGCGGATCGCTTTGGCGTGATGTGGCCGCTGCTGCTCGGCGGCGCCGGCCTGGGGCTGGGCTTCATCGCCGCGGCGGCTGCGCCCACGCTGTTCTGGTTCATCGCCGCGCAAGGCTTGCTGCTCGGGCTGCTGGGCACCTCGGCCACCTTCGCGCCGCTGGTGGCCGACACCTCGCTGTGGTTCACGCGCCAGCGCGGCATGGCGCTGGCCATTTGCATGAGCGGCAACTACGTGGCCGGCGCGCTGTGGCCGCCGATCATTCAGCACTTTGTTGAGCTGCAAGGCTGGCGCGCCACCTACTTCGGCATCGGCGTGTTCTGCCTGGCCACCATGTTGCCGCTGGCTCTGCTGTACCGCGAGAGGCCGCCCGCGGCGGTGGCCGGCGGCGCGCACAACGCACAGGGCAGCGAGCGCCCCTTGGGCATGGCGCCGGGCACGCTGCAAGCGCTGCTCACCGTGGCCGGCCTGGCCTGCTGCGTGGCCATGGCCATGCCGCAGGTGCACATCGTGGCCTACTGCGGTGACCTCGGCTTTGGCACGGCACGCGGCGCGCAGATGCTGTCGGTGATGCTCGGCATGGGCGTGGTCAGCCGGCTGCTGTCGGGCTGGATTTCTGACCACATCGGTGGCCTGCGCACCCTGCTGTTAGGGTCGGTGTTGCAGGGCCTGGCGCTGGTGATGTTTTTGTTCAGCGATGGCGTGGCGTCACTGTTCCTGGTGTCGGCGATGTTCGGCCTGTTCCAGGGCGGTATCGTGCCCAGCTATGCGCTGATCGTGCGCGAGCACTTCACGCCCAAGGATGCCGGCGCGCGCGTGGGCACGGTGCTCATGGCCACGCTGCTGGGCATGGCGCTGGGTGGCTGGATGTCCGGGGCCATCTTCGATGCCACGGGCTCGTACCGCGCCGCCTTCATCAACGGCATTGGCTGGAACCTGCTCAACCTGTGCATCGTGGGTTTTCTGGTCTGGCGCTGGCGGCAACTGCGCCGGGCCTGAAAGCCTGCGCGATACTGGGGTTTTGAACAGGTGTATCGTGCCTGGCTCGCACCCGAAGAGCCGTGTCATGGACGCCCAAACCAAGCCCGAACCCAGCCTTGCCAGCCTGCCCGAACAGACCATCAGCCGTGAGGTGCTGGAAGAAAAGTACGCCAAGGGCGATGAACGCAGCGTGGCCGATGTGCAGGCCCGCGTGGCCCGCGCCTTGGCCGCGGTGGAAGCCCCAGCGCAGCGCGCCGCCTGGGAAGCAAAATTCGCCCAAGCACTGGCCGCGGGCTTCATCCCGGCCGGGCGCATCAACTCCGCCGCCGGCACCGATCTCACCGCCACGCTCATCAACTGCTTCGTGCAGCCGGTGGGCGACTCGATCTCGCAGCCCGAAGACGGCCACCCCGGCATCTACACCGCGCTGAGCGAGGCTGCCGAAACCATGCGCCGCGGCGGCGGCGTGGGCTACGACTTCTCGCGCATCCGCCCGCGCGGCGCCTGGGTGGCGGCCACGCGCAGCCAGGCCTCGGGCCCGCTGAGCTACATGCGGGTGTTCGACCGGTCGTGTGAAACGGTGGAATCCGCCGGCAGCCGGCGTGGCGCGCAGATGGGCGTGCTGCGCTGCGACCACCCCGACGTGGAAGCCTTCATCCACGCCAAGGACACTGGCGACCTGGCCAACTTCAATATCTCGGTGGGCATCACCGATGCCTTCATGCGCGCGGTGCAGGAAGACGCCGAGTTCGAGCTTGTGCATCGCGCCGCGCCGAGCCCCGAGGCGCGCGCCGCCGGCGCCTTCCAGCGCGCCGATGGCCAATGGGTCTACCGCAGCCTGCGTGCGCGCGAGCTGTGGGAACAGATCATGCGGTCAACGTATGACCATGCCGAACCCGGCGTGCTGTTCCTGGACCGCATCAACCAAGACAACAACCTGCACTATTGCGAAAGCATCCAGGCCACGAACCCCTGTGTCACGGCCGATACGTGGGTGCAGACCAGCGACGGCCCGCGCCAGGTGCATGAACTGGTGGGCCAGCCTTTTTTGGCGATGGTTGATGGCCGTGCCTGGCGCAGCGTGTCCGAGGGTTTCTTTGCCACCGGAACGAAGCCGGTGCTCGCGTTGCGCACGCTCGAAGGCCATTCATTGCGCTTGACGGCAGACCACCCGGTGCGCCGCGTGAGCAGCCAGAGCCGGTACGGGCTGCAAACCGAATGGGCGCTGGCGGCTGAGCTGAAGCCGGGCGATGAAGTCGTGCTGCACGACCACCGCGGTGCCGAGGAGTGGCCTGGAGGCCACACGCCCGAGCAGGGCTACTTGATCGGCCTGTTGATCGGCGATGGCGTGCTCAAGCACGACATGGCCGTGCTGTCGGCCTGGGCACCTGAGCTGCGTGAGGTGAGCGGCGGCGCGCCGGTTCACGGGCACAGCGCCACGGGCATCATGCTCGCGGCCGAACGCGCGGCCATGACGCTGCCGCACCGCAGTGACTTCCGAGGCTGGCAGCGCACTGTTGCCGGGCGTGGTGAGTTTCGTCTTTCGTTAGGCGCTTTGAAGAGCCTGGCGCTGGAGCTTGGCGCTGCGCCGGGGCACAAGACCCACATGACAATTACCCCGGCCATGGAGCGGGCCTCGTCGGCGTTTTGTCGCGGCCTGCTGCGCGGCCTGTTCGATGCCGATGGCTCGGTGCAGGGTTCGCAGGAAAAGGGCGTGAGCGTGCGCCTGACCCAGTCCGAATCGCAGCTGTTGGAAGCGGCGCAGCGCATGCTGTTGCGCCTGGGTGTTGCCAGCACGATTTGCCGCGAGCGGCACGCAGGGGGGCTGAAACACCTGCCTGATGGCAAGGGCGGTCTGCGCGAATGCCCGCAGCAACCGGTGCATGAACTGGTGATCAGCGGCGCCAACCTGGCCGGCTATGCCGAGCACGTGGGCTTTGAGGATGACGCCAAGGCCGTACGCCTGGCAGCGGCACTGGGCAGCTACCGCCGCGCATTGAATCGTGAACGCTTCACGGCCCAGGTAGAAAGCCTCGTACCCGACGGCGCTGAGCCGGTGTTCGACGTCACCATCGACCAGGTTCATGCCTTCGATGCGAATGGCTTGTATGTGTCCAACTGCGGCGAGCAACCCCTGCCCGCCTACGGCTGCTGCTGCCTGGGCAGCATCGACCTCACCCGCTTCGTGCGCCGGCCCTTCGCCGCCGATGCCATGTTCGATGAAACGGCCTTCGCCGATGTGGCCGCGGTGGCCACGCGCATGCTCGACAACGTGCTCGACGTGACCGTCTGGCCCTTGCCGCAGCAGCATGCCGAAATGCAGGCCAAGCGGCGCATCGGCCTGGGTTTCACCGGCCTGGGCGATGCGCTGGTGATGCTGAACCTGCATTACGGCGAACCGGCCGCGCGCGAACAGGCGCGGCGCATTGCCGAGGTGATGCGCGACGCGGCCTACAACGCTTCGGTTGACCTGGCCCGCGAGCGCGGCGCCTTCCCGCTGTTCAACGCCGACCTGTTTTTGAGTGCCCCAAGGCCGGCCGAAGCCGGCCGCCATCCGGCAAGCATGCCGGCTGGCCTTCGGCAGGCAAAGAACAGTCCTCAGGACTGTTCTTCGTCCGGCCCCAGTCCCCCAGGGGGATCAAGGAAAGTGGCAGAGGCGCATTTCCTTGAGAGCGGCGGCAGCTTCGCCAGCCGCCTGCCGGCTGAGCTGAAAGAGCGCATCCGCGCCCACGGCCTGCGCAATTCGCACCTGCTGAGCATCGCGCCCACCGGCACCATCAGCCTGGCCTTTGCCGACAACGCCAGCAACGGCATCGAGCCGGCGTTCAGCTGGAGCTACACGCGCAAGAAGCGCCTGCCTGAAGGCGGCTTCAAGGAATACGCGGTGCAAGACCATGCCTGGCGGCTGTACCGCCACCTGCACGGCGAGCAGGCACCGCTGCCGCCGGCCTTCGTGAATGCGCTGGAACTCAGCGCCACCCAGCACGCCGCCATGGTGGCGGCGGTGGCGCCTTACGTCGACACCGCCATCAGCAAGACGGTTAACGTTCCAGAAGACTACCCCTATGCCGAGTTCAAGGACCTGTACATGCAGGCCTGGAATGCCGGCCTGAAGGGCCTGGCCACCTACCGCCCCAACGCCGTGCTGGGCTCGGTGCTGAGCGTGGACGCGCCAGCCGCGCAACCGGCGCCGCTGCGAACGGATGAAGCCAACCAGCGCCTGCTGCTCAAGCGCCTGCCCGCCGCGGTGCTCACCTCGTTGCGCTGGCCGAGCCGGCCCGAGATGCCTTCGGGCAACCCGGCCTGGAGCTTCATGATCCAGCACCCGCACGGCGAATTCGCGCTCTTCGTGGGCGAACTGCCGGGCGAGCCCGGGCCCGATGCCGGCCTGTTTGGCCGCACCTTGCCGTTTGAAGTGTGGGTCAACGGCGCCGAGCAGCCGCGTGGCCTGGCCGCACTGGCCAAGACCTTGTCGATGGACATGCGCGTCAACGATGCGCAGTGGCTCAAGCTCAAGCTCGACGCCCTGGCCACGGTGGCCGAGGAGCGCGCGTTCGAAATGCCGTTCCCGCCGCACGGCCAGCGCCGCTTGTTCCCGGGCGTGGTGGCGGCCACGGCGGCGGTGATCCGCTGGCGCTGCGAGCAGCTCGGCACCTTTGCCGATGCGGCGGCCGCCACGCCGGTGCTCGACGCCATGTTCAGCGTGGAAGAGCCGCGCACAGACTCATCTGGAACGTTGGCCTGGGCGGTCGACGTGAGCAACCCGGCCGCGCACGAAGAATTCACCGTCACGCTCAAGGAAGTGAGCTTGCCGGCGCCGGATGCGAACAAGCCGGGCAGCACCATCACCCGCACCATCACCCGGCCCTGCGCCATGGGCTTTTCAGGCAACTACCCGCGCGCGCTCGACGGCCTGGCGCGCGCGCTGTCGCTGGACATGCGCGTGCACGACCCGGCGTGGATCGGCATGAAGTTGCGCAAGCTGCTCAACGTGGGCGAGCCGTTGGCGCAATTCATGGCCCCGGTGCCGGGTGAGCGGCGCCAGCAACTGTGGCCCAGCACCGTGGCCTATGTGGCGCGGTTGGTGATTCACCGCTACGCCATGCTCGGCGTGCTGAATGAAGAAGGCCTGCCGTTGCACGAGCTGGGCCTGCTGCAAAGCCCCGCGGGCGGGGTGGACGGCGCGCCCAAGACCCTGCCCGGCAGCCGCTGCCCCGAGTGCGGCAACGCCACGCTGATCCACCGCGACGGCTGCGACTTCTGCACCGCCTGCGGGTACGTGGGGCAGTGCGGGTAGGGCGTACTCGGAAGTGCATCGACTGCACTACAGCGTGTACTTGAGAACCGGTACTTAGAATTCAGCGATGCTGCGCGCCTCATTCAAACAACAAGTGCTCCAGGTGCGTGAAGACGCCATCGTCGAGTCGGTCAACCGGCTGCTGGCCGAAAAAGGCTACGAAGCGATGACGGTGGATGAGGTGGCGGCCGAGGTCGGCATTGCCAAGGCCAGCCTGTACAAGCACTTCCCGTCGAAAGAGGCGCTCGCCGCCGCGGCCATGGTGCGTGCGCTGCAGCGCGGGCTGGGTGTCATCGAGGCGCTGGCCGCGCAGCCCAAGGCGGCGCCGCTGGATCAACTCAAGGCCGTGGTGCGCTGGGCCTTGCAGTTGCAACTGGCCGGTGCCATGCCCACCCTGCCGGCGCAGAACTCGGCGCTGCGCGCGGCGTTGTCGCAGAACAAGGTCTATCTCGACTTGCTGATGCAGGTCAGCGAGCAGTTGGGCGCGTGGATCACGGCGGCGCAGAAGAAGGGCACGCTGGACCGCAAGCTGCCGCCCGAACTGGTGCTGTACACCGTTTTCGCCCGCGCCTGCGACCCCGTGCTGGGCCTGCTCAAGGCCAGCGGCACGCACAGCGACGAGCGCATCGTCGAGCTCATCACCACCACCTGCTTCAACGGCCTGGCGGCGCGCTGAGCGGCGCGGCCCGCGGCCGCTCAGCAGCCCTGAAAGACCCTCTCGTCCCAAATTGAACTACACAGTCACATTTTAGACTGTATAGTTTAAGCATGGGCGATCCAACCTCCTTCTTGCCGGGTGCACCGCAGTGGCCGGCCCAGCCATGAAGCGCGTGGCCGTGGTGGGTGCCGGCATCGCCGGGCTGGCGGTGGCGCACAGCCTGCGCCAACAGGCCGGGGTGATGTCCGATGTGATGGCCGATGTGACGCTGTTTGAAGCCGGCGGGCACTTTGGTGGCCATGCGCACACGGTCGACGTCACGCTCGGCGGGGTGAGCCACGGTGTGGACACCGGTTTCCTGGTCTTCAACGAGCGCACCTACCCCAAGCTGATTGCGCTGTTCGCTGAGCTTGGCGTGGCCACGGTGCCGTCAGACATGTCGTTCTCGGTGCAATGGCCGGCCACCGGCTTCGAGTGGTGCGGCAGCAGCCTGAACAGTGTTTTCGCGCAGCGCTCCAACCTGGCGCGCCCGGCGTTCTGGCGCATGTTGAGCGAGATCGCTCGCTTCAATAAGCAGGCCCGTGCCATCGCCTTGGGCGCGCCCTGCCGCGAGCACACGGTGGGCGAATTCCTGCAAGCGCGCGGCTTCAGCGAGCTGTTCCGCAGCGGCTACTTCATGCCCATGGTGGCCTGCATCTGGTCATGCGCGCCCGAGCAGATGCAGCACTACCCGCTGCGCAGCCTGCTGGCTTTCTGCCACAACCATGGCCTGCTGCAGATCAGCCAGCGCCCGCCCTGGCGCACCGTGGTGGGCGGGTCACGGCAGTACGTGCGCCGTATCGTCAGCGGCTTGGCGCATGCGCGGCTGCACACGCCGGTGCGCCGGGTGGACCATGGTGTCGATGAGGTCGGCGCCTCGGTCACCACCGATCACGGCGTGGAGTGGTTCGATGCCGTGGTGCTGGCCTGCCACAGCGACCAGGCCCTGGCCCTGCTGGCCCGCCCCAGCGTGGCTGAGCAGCAGGTGTTGGGCGCCATTCGCTATCGCAACAACCGCGCCGTGCTGCACACCGATGCCACGCTGCTGCCGCGCCGGCCGCTGGCCTGGGCGGCCTGGAATTACGAGGGCGCGCCGCCCGGCCATGGCGCAGCGGGCGATGTTTGCCTGCACTATTTGATCAACAAGCTGCAACCGCTGCCGTTCACCCAGCCGGTGCTGGTGTCGCTCAACCCCAGGCGCGAACCGCGGCCTGAAACCGTGCACGCTGAATACCAGGTCGCGCACCCGGTGTTCGATGCCGGCTCCCTGGCGGCGCAGGCGCGCCTGGGCGCTATCCAGGGCCGAAACAGCCGCTGGTTTTGCGGCGCCTGGGCCGGGCATGGCTTTCATGAAGACGGCCTGGCCAGCGGCCTGGCCGTCGTCGATGCGCTGCGCCAGCGCTGGGCGCAACCAAGCCGGCGCCGCGCCGCGCTGCGCCGGGTGGCTTGATGGCAGCGGCCCCCAGCCACACCGCCTTGCTGGGCCGCGGCACCGTGCGCCATGCCCGCATGCGCCCGCTGGTGCACCGCTTTGCCTACCCCGCTTATTTTTTGCTACTGCCGCTGCGCAGTCTGCGCGCGCACGGGCCGGGCACGTTGGCGCGCAACCGCGCCGCGTGGGTGAGCTTTCATGACCGCGACCATGGCGTGGGCGGTGACGACTGCCTGGCCTGGGTCGAGCAGTTGCTGCAGCGCGAAGGCGTGCATGACGCTGATGGCGAGATCTGGTTGCAGTGTTTTCCGCGCGTCTTCGGCTGGGTTTTCAAGCCGGTGAGCTTCTGGTACTGCCAGCGCGCAGATGGCACCCTGGCCGCGGTGGTGGTCGAAGTCAACAACACCTTCGGCCAGCGCCACTGCTACCTGGTGGCCGCGCCGCATGCGGCGTGGGGCCGCGAAGCACTGGCGCGCAAGCTGCTGCATGTCTCGCCCTTTTGCGCGGTGCAGGGCCACTACCGCTTTCGCTTCCTGCGCAGCAGCGGCGGCTTGGCCGCTGGCGCGCAATTGGTGGCGCGCATCGACCACCACGACGACCAAGGCTTGCTGTTGGGCACCAGCCAGTCAGGCCGCTTGCAGCCCCTCACGAACGTTGCGCTGTGGCGCGCGTTTGCGGCGGTGCCTTGGCAGTCGCTCAGTGTCTACGCACGCATTCATTGGCAGGCCTTGCGCCTGTGGTGGCGCGGCGTGCCTTGGTTCAGCAACCCGGCGCCGCCCGCGGCGGCCATCAGTCACGCAAGCCACGCTAGTCACGCCAGCCACGTCAACCACGCCAGCCACGCGCACGACGCGAACACATGAACGCTCAATCCAACCCATCAGTTTGCGCGGCGGCCCCTGCGCGCGGCGGCATGCCAAGCGACTTGCCTGCCGCCACCGCGCTGCCCTGGGGCGCCAGCTTGGCGCTGCGGGCCTTGCGTGGCCTGCGCCATGGCCAGCTTGAACTGCGCCTGCCTGACGGGCACACGGTGCGGTTTGGCAGCGCAGGCAGTGCAGGCAGTGCAGGCAAGGCCGAAGGCATGGCCCACCTGCACGTCCATGATGCTTTGATGTTCCCGGCCGTCATGCGCCATGGCGACATCGGGTTTGCCGAAAGCTACATCCAGGGCCTGTGGAGCACGCCCGATCTGCCGGCCTTGCTGCGCCTGCTGGTGGCCAACCGTGCCACGCTTGAACGGTTGATCCACGGCGGGCGTGTCGGCGCCTGGCTGCACCGTGTGCGCCACGCCCTGCGGCGCAATTCGCGTGCCGGCAGCCGCCGCAACATCCACGCGCACTACGACCTGGGCAACGACTTCTATCGCCTGTGGCTGGATGCGGGCCTGAACTACTCCAGCGCCTGGTTCGTGGGGGACATGACGCAGAGCCTGGCGCAGGCGCAGGCCAACAAGATGCGCCGCGCCCTGGGGCAGTGCGCGGTGCGCCCGGGTGAGCGGCTGCTTGAAATCGGCTGCGGCTGGGGTGGCCTGGCTGAGCTGGCCTGCCGAGACGCTGGTGCGCGGGTCACCGGCATCACCTTGTCGAGCGAACAACTGGCCTGGGCGCGCGAGCGCTTGGAGCAGGCCGGGCTGAACGCCGAATTTCACTTGCAGGACTACCGCGACCTGGCCGGTGAGCCCTTTGATGCCGTGGTGTCGATCGAGATGTTCGAAGCCGTGGGCCGTGCGTACTGGCCGGGCTACTTCGCCACGCTGCACCGCATGCTCAAGCCCGGTGGCCGCGCCTGCATCCAGAGCATCGTCATCCGCGACGATTTGTTCGAACGCTATGCCCGCGGCAGCGATTTCATCCAGCAATACATCTTCCCCGGCGGCATGCTGCCCAGCCCGAGCGTCTTTCGCAGCGCCGCGCGCAGTGCCGGGTTGCAGGTGGTGGATGAGTTCGCCTTCGGTGCCGACTACGCCGAAACGCTGCGCCGCTGGCGCGAACGTTTCGAGGCAGAACAAGCGCACGTGCGGGCGTTGAAGTTCGACACCCGATTCATCCGCACCTGGGACTTCTACCTCGCCTATTGCGAGGCCGCGTTCATGCAGGGCGACACCGATGTCATCCAGTTCACCTTGCAGCGCGCATGAGCTCGCCGGGCCACCATCGGCCACAGGCCGATGGCCCTCGCCAGGCGGCCGGCAGCCCCCAGGGGCTGCCTGCGTCCGGGCTCAGCCCCAAGGGCGAATACCGGAGTGCAGCACGAAGGTACTCCAGTGAGCACGGCCTGGCGCGGCGGCGCTTGTGCGCAGCCGCGTTGGGTGTGGGCGCGTTGGCTGCCGCAGTGACGCCGCCCTGGGTTGCAGCGCAGGGCGAGCGCGCCGCGCCGCCGGAGTTGGCGCTGGAATGGCCAGCGCCCCGCTTGCACGGGCAGGGCCGGTTGCGCTTCCTGGGCTGGGCGGTCTACGACATTCACTTGTGGACGCCCCAGCCGGCGCTGTCGGCTTTGGACTGGCCGCGCGCGCCGTTGGCGCTCGAGATCGTCTATGCGCGAGCCTTGTCGGGTCAGCGCATCGCGCAACGCTCGCTGCAGGAAATGCAGCGCGCCGGCGCCATCGCCCCCGACCTGGGCGAACGCTGGCTGGCCGCCATGACGCGGTTGTTTCCCGACGTGCAGGCGGGCGACCGCATCACCGGCGTGCAACAGCCCGGTGCAGCCGCGCGCTTCTATGTCAACGGCAGCGCGCGCGGTGAGCTGCGCGACGCCGAATTCACGCGCTTGTTCTTCGGCATCTGGCTGGCGCCGCACACATCGCAGCCGGCCCTGCGCAGCGCGCTGCTGGGCTTGTCATGAGCTCGCCCGGCCGCCCGAAGGGCGAATACCGGAAGGCGCAGCCTGAAGGTGCACCCATGAGCCCCGCTGTGGCCTACGGCGCGCTCGGCCTGCCGCTGGCGTTTGCCGCGCTGCCGCTGTATGTGGTGATGCCTCATCACTACGCCACCCGCTTTGGCCTGCCGCTGGCCGGGCTGGGTGCGCTGCTGTTGGCGGCACGGCTGTTGGATGCGGTGGTCGACCCCTGGCTGGGCCGGGTGCTGGACCGCTTGTTCGAACGCACCGCCAGCCATGCGCTGCGCGTGATGGCCGCCGCTGCGGCGGTGCTGGGCCTGAGCTTCTGGGCCCTGTTCGCGCCGCTGGTGCAAGGCGGTGCTGCGCTGTGGCTGTGGTGCGGTGTGGCGCTGCTGCTCACCACATTCGCCTACAGCGTGCTGAGCATCGCGCACCAGGCCTGGGGGGCCCGGCTGGGGGGTGACGAGGCACAGCGCGCGCGCATCGTTTCTTGGCGCGAAGCGGCGGCGTTGGTCGGTGTGCTGGTGGCCAGCGTCTTGCCCTCACTGGCCGGCCTGCCCGCCACCACGGCGGTGCTGGCCATTGCGTTGGTGCTGGCCATGGCTTGCTTCTGGCGCGCGCCGCGCCCGCCGCGCCTGCCGCGCTTGCTCGCGGCGCAGGCCGGCCCCTTGCGCACGGCGCGCTTTCGCGTGTTGCTGGCGGTGTACTTGGTGAACGGCATGGCCAGCGCGGTGCCGGCCACCTTGGTGCTGTTCTTCATCCGCGACCGCTTGCAGGCGCCTTCCTGGGAGCCCGTGTTTCTGTTCAGCTACTTCGCCGCCGCGGCCTTGTCGATGCCGTCGTGGCTGCATGGCGTGGCGCGCGTTGGCCTGGCGCGGGCCTGGCTGATGGGCATGGGCCTGGCACTGTTGAGCTTCGTCGGCGCTGCTGCGCTGGGCTCGGGCGACGAGCTCGCCTACCTGGCCGTGTGCCTGGCCAGCGGCATGGCCCTGGGTGCTGACCTGGTGTTGCCGGCCGCGCTGTTGGCTGGCGTGATCCGCCAGGCCGGGCACGCTGGCCAACTGGAAGGCGCGTACTTCGGTTGGTGGAACTTCGCCACCAAGCTCAACCTGGCGCTGGCTGCCGGCGCCGCGCTGCCCTTGTTGGCGGTGCTGGGTTATGTGCCCGGTGAGCGCAGCGCCCAGGGGCTGCTGGCGTTGAGTCTGTCGTACGCCTTGCTGCCTTGTGCCCTGAAGCTGGTGGCTGCGGCGCTTTGGTATCGGCTTTGGATCAGGAGTGCGGCCGCATGATGACTCGCCTTGTCCGCCATATGGCGTCGTTGCTCCTGGCTTGTGCCTGCGCCTTGGCGGGCTGCGCCAGCGCGCCCACGCCGCAGGACTACGCCGCGCAGACCCCGGTGCTGAACCTGCGCCAGTACTTCGACGGTGAACTCGTGGCGCACGGCCTGTTCACCGACCGTGCCGGCAAGGTGCAGCGCCGTTTCAGCGTGGCCATGAGTGCGCGCTGGGCGGGCGCGGCGGGCACGCTAACGGAACGCTTCACCTACAGCGACGGCCAGACCGAGACCCGCGTGTGGCACCTGGTTGACCACGGCCAGGGCCGCTACAGCGGGCGCGCCGACGACGTGGTGGGGCAAGCGCAAGGCCAGGCCGCCGGCAACGCGCTGAACTGGCGCTACACCCTTCGCTTGCCGGTGGGCGGCAGTGTGTATGAGGTCGACTTCGACGACTGGATGGTCTTGATGAACGATCGTGTGCTGCTGAACAAGGCCGCGCTGAGCAAGTTCGGCATCCGCCTGGGCGAGGTCACGATCGCTTTTCAGCGCCTCTGACGCCGGCCATGGCACTGAACCCCCCCATCAAGACTTGGGCCGAGCGCACGGTGTGGCTGGTGGGCGCCTCCAGTGGCATCGGGCGCGCCACGGCGGCGCGGCTGCATGCCTTGGGTGCCAGGGTGGTGGTGTCGGCACGCTCCGAACCCGCCCTGCGCCAGTTCGAGCAACAACACCCGGGCAGCCAGGCCTTGCCGCTGGACGCCACCGACCGAGCCGCCATGCGCGCCGCCGTGGCGCAGATCGTGGCGCTTCACGGCAGCATCGACCTGGTGTTGTTCAGCGCCGGCACCTACGCGCCGATGCGCGCGGCGTCGTTCGACCTGGCGCTGGCGCTGCGCCACCAGCAGGTGAACGTGACCGGAGCGCTGGTGCTGCTGGACGCCGTGTTGCCGCAATTGCTGGCGCAGGGCGCGGCCGGCCAGGGCGGGCACCTGAGCATCGTTTCAAGCGTGGCCGGCTACCGTGGGCTGCCGCGTTCGCTGGCCTACGGCCCCACCAAGGCCGCGCTCATCAACCTGGCTGAAAACCTGTACCTCGACCTGCACCCGCTGGGCCTGGGCGTGTCGCTCATCAACCCCGGCTTCGTGGACACGCTGCTGACGCACAACAACGGCTTTCACATGCCGGCCATGGTGAGCCCGGCGTTTGCGGCGCAGGCCATGGTGGATGGCTGGGCGGCGGGGCGCTTCGAGATCCACTTTCCGCGCCGTTTCACCTGGTGGCTCAAGGCGCTGCGCCTGTTGCCCGATGTGATGTACTTCAGCGCCGTGCGGCGATTCACCGGAGGCTGAAATGAACCACCCCCTACGCGCTGCGCGCGCCCCCTCAAGGGGGCACCGTCGACGGCCCGGCGGAGCCGGATCCGTGACGGTCGCTTGGGCAAGCCGCTTCATGCGTTTGTGTCCGGGCTCAGCCCACCGAGGGGGCGGTCAGTGTCTTCGGGCGGCTGGGCGTCACTGACATGTTGTCAACACCCTGGCGCGAGGTGGTGGTGTTTTTCGAAACGCTGCAAGCCGAAGACCTGGCCAGCATGGGCCGCCACTATCACGCCAATGCGCGCTTCAAGGACCCGTTTCGCGACGTGACCGGCGTGCCGGCCATCACCGAGGTCTATCGCCACATGTTCGCCACTCTGGTGCAGCCGCACTTCAAGGTGCTTGACGTGGTGGCGCAAGGCGACGACGCCTTCCTGACCTGGGACTTTCACTTCACCATGGCGCGCTCGCCGGGCCAGGCTCAGCACATCCATGGCGCCACGCATTTGAAGCTGGACGCACAGGGCCTGATCACGCTGCACCGCGACTACTGGGACGCGGCCGAAGAGCTGTATGAAAAGCTGCCCGTGCTGGGCGGCTTCATGCGCTGGTTGAAGCGGCGCGCGGCGGCTTGAACGTCACCACGGCCTCACACCGAACAAGACCTGGTGGGCCCAGAAGACGAACACCGCGTAGGCCAGCCCACCGGCCAGCACGGCCATCACGGTGCCGGCCATGGTGCCCGGCGGGTAGACGGTGCCGGCCGCACGGTCGCGCTGCCGCGCGGCGCGAAAGCTGAGCGCCGCCCAGACCAGGAAGCTGCCGAACAACAGCACATCGGCCAAGGTGTTGTTGGCCAGCAGGTGCGCCACGGCCCAGGTCTTGGTGGCCAGCACCATCGGGTGGTGCAGCCTGGCCTTGATGCTGTTGCGCGGCACATAGGCCGCGGCCAGCAGCACGAAGGCCAACAGCATCAACGCGGCGGCCAGGTGCCGCGCCCACGGCAGCACGGCCCACAGCACCACCGTAGCCTGGCGCGCCAGGCCGTAGCCCCAAATGATGAGCGCCAAGCCCACCAGCGCGGCCACGCTGTACAGGCCTTTCCACGGGCCTGCGCCACGTTGCGAAATTTGCGCGCTGCGCCAGCCATCGGCCACGATGCGCACCGAATGCACGCCCAAGAACAACACCAGCCCGAGGATCAACAGCGTCATGGTCGTTCACGCTCGTTAGGAACAGGGCGCCATTGTCGGCCGCGTTGCGCACTTCATCCATGGGGTGCCGGCGCCGGTGCGCCCAGGGCGTACCAGTCCAGCTTGCGCGTGGCCACGATCACCGCGCTGAGCACCGCAAACAACAGCAGCGCGCCCATCACCAACGCGGTTTGCTCCAGTTGCAGCAGGGCATACAGCGCGGCGTAAAGCACGCCGATGCCGGCGCCAAAGGCCAGGCCGGCGCGCCAGCCGGCCAGCACATGGCTGGCGTAATAAGTTAACAGCGCGGTGCAGGCGCCGGCCGCGCACAGGTAGGCCTGGGCAAAGGGCAGGTGTTCAGACAGGCTGAGCAAGAGCATGAAAAACACCACCAGCGCGCAACCGACAAGCAGGTACTGCATGGGGTGCACGCGCAGACGCTTGAGCCTGCCCGGCCGCCCGAAAGGCGAATTCCGCAGCTCGTAGCGCGAAGGTTCTCCATTCAGCACTTCGACCAGGCCCACGGCAATGAAGCTCAGCGCGATGAACAGCACGCCGTACTTGAGCGCGCGGTCGCTCAGGCTGTACGCGTTCACGGGGTCAATGAAGCTCACACCGAACTGCTCAGCGCAACCCGCTGTCTCGGCCTTGGCCGGTTCGCAGCCGCTGGCCAGGGCGTTCACCTGCCACAGCGCATGAAAGCCCTGCGCCGAGACCTCGGCTTGCTGGACGCTGGCGCTGCGGATGCCGCGCGCATCGCTCAGCGTCAGCGCCACCTGCACCGCCTCGCACTGCACCCGGCCACCCTTGTGTTTCGCCGCGCCCTGCAAGGCCAGCAGCTCGGGCCACGTCGCCTGCATCTGCATGTTAGAGAGGTAGCTGTTGATCTTGAACAGGCCACGGTAGCGCGCCTCAATGCCCACGGTGGCTCGAACGTCGACGCTGGCCGGCCAGGCGGTGAGTGTGAAATCGCGCCGCTGCGCAACCAGCTTGCGCGTCTTATCGACCAGTTCTTCGACCTCCCAGGTCTCGCTGCACTGGCGCCGCAACATCGGGCCTTGCAAGGTTTGCGCGCCGGCCAGCGCATCGGCCACCGAGGCCTGGGCTTCTTGTTGGCGCGCGCGCCGTTCGTTGACCAGGCCGTCAATCGAACTCAAGCCGATGAGCAAGGCCGCGATCACCCCCACCAAGGCGATTGCCTTGCCCCGAAATGCTGACTTCATGTTGTTGCCTCAACGTTGTTGGTGTCGGCGCCCATGCTGGGTGGCCGCCGTGAGGGCACGGCGAAGTTTTTGAAGCGGCGGTGAAGTCAGGCTGGCGCCAGCGGCAAGAACAACTTCACGTTCAGGCCCGGCGTTGCCGGCTCCAGTTCCAGGTGCAAGGCGTGCAAGGCCAAGACTTCGCGCACGATGGCCAGGCCCAAACCGCTGCCCTTGCTGCCGGCCTGGCCCGGTGCGGCCGGCCGCGGCGTGGAATAGAAGCGCTCGCCCAAGCGCGGCAGGGCACAAGTTGGCCAGGGCCAGCTCCAGCAACTCGGGCTCGGCCTGGATCGGCGCGGCATCGCGCTGCTGCCACAGTACGCGCAGGCCGCGTTGGTGCAACTGTGCTTGCGCGCGCTGCAACACCGCGTCAACCAGTTCGCCCAAATCGAGCCGCCGGCTGTGTTCGAGCACGCGCCGGTGTTCGAGTTTGGACAGTTCCAGCAGCCGCTCCACCAGTTCGCGCTGGCGCTGCACCTGCGCCGTGATCTGCAAGGCAAAGGCTTCGCGGTCGCGGGCGGGCAGTGCGTCGTGCAGCAGCTCCGCCGCGCCGGCAATCGCGGCCATCGGGCCTTTCAGTTCGTGCGTCAGTACGCGCACGGTGTTTTCGAGGTGGCGGTGGTCGTGCAGGCGTTCGCGCATGTTGTCCATGGCCTGCGCCAACTCGCCCAGCTCACCAGGCATCTCGGGCGGCGCCACGCGCTCACCAAACTGCACCTGTTGCGCATAGTTGCGCAGCCGCCGCACCTGCCACACCGTCCACAGCGTGACGGCCACGCCCACCGCCAAAGACAGTGCCAGCAGCCAGGCGCCTTGCACCAGGATGTGCTGCTCCGCGCGGTCAACAAACTTTTGCACCGTGCTCATCGGCTTGGCCACTGCGCAACTTGCCACGCAGGGTCTTGACGTGGGTGTCGACGATGCGCTCGTAGCTGTGGGCGTCATGGCCCCAGGCGGCGTCGAGCAAGGCCTGGCGCGACCACACCCGCAGCGGCGGGCGCATCAAGGCCTGCAGCAAGGTGAATTCGCGCCGGGTCAGCGCCAGTCAATGCGGGCCCAGGCGCACTCGGGCCAGCGCGGCGTCGCACTCCAGCGCGGGCAACGCCGCGGGTGCGGGGTCGTGCATGGCACTGCGGCGCAGCAAGACGCGGATGCGCGCGCCCAGTTCGCGCGGGCTGAACGGCTTGACCAGGTAGTCGTCGGCGCCAAATTCCAGGCCGAGAACACGGTCGAGTTCTTCGCCGCGTGCGCTGAGCATCAGGATGGGGATGCGGCTGTCGCGCCGCAGTTCGCGGCACCAATCCAGCCCGTTGCCGTCGGGCAGGCCGATATCCAGCAACAAGGCGGCATGCGCGGGCCGGCGTTGCGCCAGTGCGCGCCGTGCATCACTGAGCAGCAGCACATGCTCGACCTCATAGCCCTCGCGCTGTAGGGCATACACCACGGTGCGGGCAATGGCCGGGTCGTCTTCAACAAGCAACAGCGCGGGCGGCATGCGGCTGATTCTTGCTCAGGCGGGGCCGCCCGCCACGGGGCGCCAGGCCGGCCACTGCGCCAATTTGGCGCTGCGTGCTCTGGGCGACTGCGGGTCTTCCCTTCGTTGACGCAACCCGGCCGGGCCTGCACCATGCGCCGCTGTAAATCGGGGGCATGCCCCTGACTCAATGAGCATGCGGGGCCTGGCCCCGCTGTAGCCCAACTCGATGGAGGTGAATGTGGCAACCAGTTTTAAAGTCAATGGCCGCGCGGTGACCGTGCAATCTGCGGATGACACCCCGCTGCTGTGGGTGATACGCGAGGAAGTGGGTCTGCCCGGCACCAAATTCGGCTGCGGCATGGCGCTGTGCGGCGCCTGCACGGTACACCTGGACGGCGCGCCGATCCGCTCGTGTTCGACGCCGGTATCCGCCGCCGCGGGCAAGTCGATCACGACGATCGAAGCGGTCGGCGCCAGCGCGACCGGCAAGAAGGTGCAGGACGCCTGGAAGGCGATCGACGTGCCGCAATGCGGCTACTGCCAGTCGGGCCAGATCATGTCGGCGGTGGCACTGCTCAACGCCAAGCCCGCGCCCACCGATGCCGATATCGACGCCGCGATGAGCGGCAACATCTGCCGCTGCGGCACCTACCCACGCATTCGCGCCGCCATCCACCAGGCCGCCGGCACGAAGGGAGCCTGACATGACGACCTCCATCGACAGCGGCGTTTCGCGCCGCGGCTTCCTGCAAGGCGGTGCTGCCGCTGGCGGCGCGCTGATGATCGGCTTCGTGCTGCCGGGCTGCGCCGCGATGCGGCCGACGGCCCCCGTCACGACCGCGATGCCCAACTCGTGGGTGCGAGTGGGCAGCGACAACAGCGTCACCATCCTGTGCGCGCGCTCCGAGATGGGGCAGGGCGTCTATACCTCGTTGCCGATGCTGGTGGCCGAGGAACTCGAAGTCGATCTCTCGACGGTCAAGGTCGAGATCGCGCCGGCCGGCGAGCCGTATATCAACGCCATGATCGGCGGCCAGCTCACCGGCGG
>JANMYI010000121.1:0-2371 GCA_031381955.1 Burkholderiales bacterium | reverse complement strand
GAAGAAACTCATCGCCGGGCCATCGGTGTTCATTTGCGATGAATGCATTGAGCTGTGCACCGACATCATCCGCGACGAGGCCCCCACTGAAGGGCCAGGCAGCAAGTCGATCAAGTCCGACCTGCCCATTCCCAGCGAGATCAAGGAGAGCCTCGACCAGTACGTGATCGGCCAGGAGCCGGCCAAGCGGACGCTGTCGGTGGCCGTCTACAACCACTACAAGCGGCTCAAGCACATGGCCGCGTCGAAAGACGAGATCGAGCTGTCGAAGAGCAACATCCTGCTCATCGGGCCGACCGGTTCCGGCAAGACCTTGCTCGCGCAGACCCTTGCGCGGCTGCTTAACGTGCCGTTTGTGATCGCTGATGCCACCACGCTCACCGAAGCCGGGTACGTGGGCGAAGACGTTGAAAACATCATTCAGAAGCTGCTGCAGAACTGCAACTATGAAGTCGAGCGTGCGCAGCGCGGCATCGTCTACATCGACGAGATCGACAAGATCAGCCGCAAGGCCGACAACCCCAGCATCACGCGCGATGTGTCGGGCGAAGGCGTGCAGCAGGCGCTGTTGAAGTTGATAGAAGGCACCATGGCTTCGGTGCCGCCGCAAGGCGGGCGCAAGCACCCCAATCAAGACTTCCTGCAGATCGACACCACCAACATCCTGTTCATCTGCGGCGGTGCGTTCGATGGGCTGGAGAAGGTCATCCAGAACCGCAGCGCCAAATCCGGCATTGGTTTTTCAGCCACGGTGCAGAGCAAGACCGAGCGCAAGATTTCCGAGCTGTTCCGCGAAGTCGAACCCGAAGATTTGATCAAGTTCGGTTTGATCCCTGAACTGGTGGGCCGCCTGCCGGTGGTGGCCACGCTTGAAGAGCTGAGCGAATCGGCCATGGTGCAGATCCTCACCGAGCCACGCAATGCGCTGATCAAGCAATACCAGAAGCTGTTCCAAATGGATGGCGTCGAACTCGAAGTGCGCCACAGCGCGCTGGCCGCCATTGCGCGCAAGGCGCTGGCGCGCAAGACCGGCGCGCGCGGCCTGCGCTCGATCATGGAGCTGGCGCTGATTGACACCATGTTCGACCTGCCCACGCTGGACGGTGTGGCCAAGGTGGTGATCGATGATCACATCATCGAAGACAACGGCAAGCCCTTGCTGGTGTACCGCGAGCCGCCCAAGGCCAAGGCCAGCGCCTGACGGCGCAGTGGCGACCCTTGGCCCCTCGGCCAGTGCGCCCAGGTGCCCGCATGCGCCACTGCCGCACACTTGCATTCAGCCGCCCGGCCCCCAAGTCGGGCTGAGAAAGAGAGGTTTACATGTCCGGTCACCCCATCCTTCCTTCGGAACCCATCACCCTGCCGCTGCTGCCCTTGCGCGACGTGGTGGTGTTTCCGCACATGGTCATCCCGCTGTTCGTGGGACGGCCCAAATCGATCAAGGCGCTTGAAGCGGCGATGGAAGCCGGCCGCCAGATCATGCTGGTGGCGCAAAAGGCTGCCGGCAAAGACGAGCCCAAGCCTGACGACATGTTTGAAGTCGGTTGTGTGGCCAGCATCCTGCAAATGCTCAAGCTGCCCGACGGCACCGTGAAGGTGCTGGTTGAAGGCATTCAGCGCGCCAACACGCGCAGCGTGTCAGACAACGGCCAACACTTCATCGCCGAAGTGGTGCCGGTGCAGCCCGAGGTGTCGAACACGCCTGAGATCGAGGCCATGCGCCGCGCGGTCACGCAGCATTTCGACAGCTACGTGAAGCTGAACAAGAAGATCCCGCCCGAGATCCTCACGTCCATCGCCGGCATCGACGACCCGGGCCGCCTGGGCGACACCATTGCCGCGCACTTGCCACTCAAGCTCGAAGCCAAGCAGTCGGTGCTCGACCTGTTTGCCATCGGCAAGCGGCTGGAGCGGCTGCTTGAATTGCTGGAACATGAGGTGGACATTCTTCAGGTTGAGAAGCGCATCCGCGGCCGCGTGAAGCGGCAGATGGAGAAGAGCCAGCGCGAGTACTACCTGAACGAGCAGGTGAAGGCGATCCAGAAAGAGCTGGGTGACGGCGAAGAAGGCGCCGACATGGAAGAGCTGGAAAAGAAAATCGTGGCCGCGCACATGAGCAAGGAAGCGCGCAAGAAGGCCGATGGCGAGTTGAAGAAGCTGAAGCTCATGTCGCCCATGTCGGCCGAAGCCACCGTGGTGCGCAACTTCATCGACATCCTGGTCGGCCTGCCGTGGAAGAAAAAATCCAAGGTCAACAATGATCTGTCGAATGCCGAGAAAGTGCTGGAAGACGACCACTACGGCCTCGACAAGGTCAAGGACCGCATCCTCGAATACCTCGCGGTGCAGCAGCGTGTCGACAAGGTCAAGT
>JANMYI010000118.1:0-3301 GCA_031381955.1 Burkholderiales bacterium | reverse complement strand
TCGAACTTGCCCAGCACATTCGGCCGCACGTCGGAGCGCCAGTTGTAGAGCTCTTCCTTCAGCTGGTATTCGATGACCTGGCGCTTTTCTTCGACCACCAAAATCTCTTGCAGGCCTTCGGCAAAACTGCGTGTGATGGTGGCTTCCAGCGGCCACACCACGTTGACCTTGTGCAGCCGGATGCCGAGCGAGCGGCAGGTGTCGTCGTCCAGCCCCAGATCAGCCAAGGCCTGGCGCGTGTCATTGAAGGCCTTGCCGCTGGCGACGATGCCGAAACGATCAGCCGGCCCGCTGATCACGTTGTGGTTGAGCTTGTTGGCGCGCACATAGGCCAGCGCGGCGTACCACTTGTGGTCGAACAAGCGTGCTTCCTGCACCAGCGCGGCGTCGGGCCAGCGGATGTGCAGGCCGCCCGGCGGCATGGCGAAGTCTTCGGGCAGGATGATCTTCACGCGGTCGGGCGAGACATCGATGCTCGCCGCCGACTCCACCACTTCCTGAATCGTCTTCATCGAGGCCCACACCCCGGCGAAGCGGCTCATGGCAAAGGCGTGAATGCCCATGTCCAGGATGTCTTGCACGCTGCTGGGAAAAAACACCGGCAGCCCGCAGGCCTTGAAGATGTGGTCGCTCTGGTGCGCGGCGGTGCTGCTCTTGGCCACATGGTCGTCGCCGGCGATGGCGATGACCCCGCCATGCGGCGCGGTGCCGGCCATGTTGGCGTGCTTGAAGACATCGCTGCAGCGGTCCACCCCCGGGCCCTTGCCATACCAGATGCCGAATACGCCGTCGTACTTCTTGCTCGCCGGGTCGAACTCGATCTTCTGCGTGCCCCACAGCGCGGTGGCGGCCAGCTCTTCGTTGACGCCCGGCTGGAACACCACATGGTGCTCGGCCAGGTGTTTCTTGGCCGCCCACAAGGCCTGGTCATAGCCGCCCAGCGGTGAGCCGCGGTAGCCGCTGATGAAGCCCGCGGTGTTCAGCCCCGCAGCGGCGTCGCGCACGCGCTGCAGCATGGGCAGGCGCACCAGGGCCTGCACACCGCTCATGAACGCACGGCCGGCGGCCAGGCTGTATTTGTCGTCGAGGGTGACGCTTTCCAGCGCCTTGCGCACAGCGTCGGGCAGGGGGGCGTTCATACGAGGCAGGCTCCTGTGCATGGGCGCTTTAGGCGCGAGCACGCAGTGTAGGTTTTCGCCCGGCATGCGGCAGCCGTGGTTTACGGCGATACCCCAAGTGGCCACAACACCCACAGCCGCAAGACCTGGCGCATGCGCCCGGCCTGGGCTTCGGCGTTGCCGTCCCAGCCCCAGAAGTAGTCAGCCCGCACCGCGCCTTGAATGGCGCCACCCGTGTCTTGTGCCAGCACCAGGCGCTGCAGCGGGGTTTGTGTGAGCGGCTCGGTGCTGTCGAGCCAGACCAGGCTGCCATAGGGCAGGCTGGCGGGGTCGACGGCGATCGAACGCCCCGGCGTCAGCGCGATGCCCTGCGCGCCGCGCGGGCCGAGTTGCGGGTCGGGCAAGGCCTCCTCGCGGAAGAAGACCATGCGCGGGTTGGCCCAGAGCATTTCCTGCACGCGCTTCGGGTTCGTACGCGCCCAGTCCTTGATGGCCGGCCAGGAGGCCGCGGCCGCGGCCATTTCGCCCTGGTCAACCAACCAGCGCCCCACCGAGCGATACGGCAAGTCGTTGTGGCCGGCAAAGGCCAGACGCACGGTTTCGCCGCTGTTCAAACGCAACCGGCCCGTGCCTTGCACTTGCAGCAACAAGGCATCGAGCGGGTCGGCCACATAGGCAATCTCGCGCCCGCGCACGGCTTGCTGCGCCTCGGGCAGGGTGTCGAGTTGCTGGCGGCTCCAATACGGCCGGCGCGTGGCCAGGTCGGCCGGTGGGCGATACAAGGGGTGGCGAAAACGCCCCTGCGCGGTGCGGCTGGCCTCGATCAGCGGCTCGAAGTAGCCGGTGAGCAGGCCCTGCACCTGACCGTCGTGGCCGCTGATGCGATAGGGCACCAGCCGCGTCATCAGCCATTCCCGGGTGGCCACATCGTTCATGGCCGGCACCAGCGTCACCTGGGCGCACAGCCGCTCCCAGCCGGGCGCGGGGCGTTGGCAACTGCGTTGCAAGGCGGGCCAGATTTCACTGGCGCGCTCGGCGCCCCAACCGGGCAGCTCGGCGAAAGTGGCGCGCGTCCACAGGCTCTTTTCGCGCCGCCACTGCGCTGCCGCGGGCGCACTGGCCTGGGCCGTGGGCGGGGGTGGTTGAGCGGGTGGCGACCGCGTTGGCCCGTCTGCGGCACAGCCCCACAGCGTGCCGATAATGGCCGCCACTCCCAGACGGAACCAAAGACCAAGCATGTGGCTGATTCTTGTGGAAGCCCTGGCCGCGGGGCTGATCTTGGTGTTCATCGTCTGGTGGGTGATGTTCGCCGGGCGCAAGCGCGGCGAACGCCAGGACGACTCCCGGCATTGAGGCCCGATCGAGCCACGCGCGTCAGTGCAAAACTGAATCGCGGGCGAGGCGAAAGCTGGGCACCGGCGCGCTGAAGGGTTGCGCGTCTTCGGTCATGCAAAAGAAGGTGCCTTCCATGCTGCCGTGCGGCGTGGCCAGGCGCGTCCAGCTCGTGTATTCGAACTGCTCACCGGGGCGCAACAGCGGCTGGTGGCCGACTACGGCCAGGCCGCGCACTTCTTCGACATGGCCGGTGGCATCGGTCACCTTCCAGTGCCGCGCCACGAGCTGCGCGGTGATGCTGCCGGTGTTGCGGATGGTTACCGTGTACGAAAAGGCGAACGGCCCTTCGGGCAGCTTGCTCTGCTCGGGCAGGTATTCCGGCTTGGCGGTGCAGGTGAACTGGGCTTGACTCATCGGCGCTGATTGTAGGCAGCGCCCTAGAATTTCAAGCCTACCTGTCCCGGTACCCTCATGGCCAGCTACCGCATCGCTCCGAGCCTGCTCTCCGCCGACTTCGCCCGCCTGGGCGACGAGGTGCGTGACGTCATCAAAGCCGGCGCCGACTGGATTCACTTCGACGTGATGGACAACCATTACGTGCCCAACCTCACTTTCGGCCCCATGGTCTGCGCCGCGTTGCGCAAACATGCTGTACAAGCGGACGGCACGCCCGTGCCGATCGACGTGCACCTGATGGTGCAGCCGGTCGATGCCCTCGCCGTGGCCTTCGCCCAGGCCGGGGCTAATGTCGTCAGCTTCCACCCCGACGCCAGCACGCATGTCAACCGCACGCTGCAACTCATCCGCGCCGAAGGTTGCCAGGCCGGGCTGGTGTTCAACCCGGCGCA